>NZ_LIWR01000006.1 GCF_012978815.1 Campylobacter sp. RM16189
TTGGTTAAATTGGTTTAATGTCTTTGATGTAATGAATTGGCAACATGTATATTTATGGATTATTCTTTTAGACGATGGTTTTATATTATTAGACATAAATTTAAACTATTGCCTCATAAAATTCTTATTGTTAAAATAAATTTGGATAGACTAAGGGATTAAATTTGGATGAAAGAGTATGATGAGTAACGAGATAGAACTAAAAAAACAAGGCGTCATCAAGCGCCTTACAAACAAAACTTTCAAATTTGACCCAAGGATTGCCGAGGGCTTTTATACTGCAAGATATTTTTTGAAGATAAATCAGGTCATAAAGCAAAATTTGCCTAATCAACACGTGACTATGCAGTTTTTTCAAAGAGCTGATAACATCACTCTGTGCGGGATCGATGAAGCCATAGCGATAGTGCATACCTTTGCCAAAGAGCCTGAGAAGCTTGAAATTCAGGCGTTAAACGACGGAGATATCATAAATGCAAACGAACCTGTTTTAAAGATAAGCGGCAAGTATGAAAATTTCGGCTTTTTAGAAAATATTATAGATGCCACGCTAGCTCGCAGAAGCTCGGTAGCTACGAATGTCGATAGAGCCTTAAAGGCTGCAAACGGCAAGATAGTCTTTTCTATGGCGGATAGGCAAGATGACATCTCAACGCAGATAGGCGATGGATACGCCACTTATGTTGCAGGCATAGATCGTGTTTCAACCGACGCTCAGGGCTTTTGGTGGGGTGGCAAAGGTATAGGAACTATGCCGCACGCGCTTGTTCAGATGTGCAAGGGAGATATAGTAAAGGCGTGTGAAATTTACGCTAAAACCTTTCCCGGTGAGCTTGTAACCGCACTTGTTGATTACAATAACGACGTGATCACTGACGCACTTTTAGCCGCAAATGCGCTAAAATCAAGGCTTGGTGCCGTTAGGGTTGATACATCTCAAAGCCTCATAGACAAGTATTTTGAGGATAAAGACACAAGCGGATTTGATCCGCATGGAGTCTGTAAAGAGCTTATCTTTGCGCTTCGCAAAGCGCTTGATGAAAATGGCTTTAATTATGTTAAGATAGTCGTTAGCTCAGGCTTTACTCCTGAAAAAATTGCCGAATTTGAAGCGCATGATACGCCTGTTGATATCTATGGCGTAGGAAGCTTTACCGTTAGAAACGATACTTGCGGATTTACGGGCGATCTTGTGGAGCTAAACGGCAAAGCAGAAGCCAAAGCAGGACGCCGAAATTTCATCTCCGAGCGCTTGCAAAAAGTAGAATTTGAAAGATAAATTTAGGCGCAAACGAGCTAAATTTGCGCCTGTAAGTTTATTTTATAGATTCAAGAGCGCTGCAACATTGAGCTGAGCCTATATCGCAGCCTTTTTTGAAGTAAATTTTAGCCTTTTCAAGATCCTTTGCGACCCCGCTTTCAGCAGGCGGCATCTGGTATGTGTAGCCCGCAAAGAGGCAAGATTCAACCAAGCCGTGTTCGCAGCCCTTGTCAAAATACTCCACCGCTTTGGCAAATTGCTTTTCTTGGTAGTATGCAGAGCCCGCGTATTCACATCCAATGGTGATCTTGGCTTCGCAAGCTTTTGCCGCGTTATCTTTATCTTTTACGTATTTTCTTGAAGCTTCATGATCTTTTTTTGTAAAGGCTAGCAAATAATACCCAAACGCCTTTATCTCGTCTTTTTTGCCGTATTTGTCGTCTTGGTAAATTTCGCCCAGCTTTGCGCATCCGTCAAATCTATCGCCCCCGCAAATTTGGCTTAGAATTTCGATCGCTTTGTCTATGTTTTTCTCGACACCTTTGCCGTCTCTATAGCCCATCGCTACGAATTTGCAACCGTCATCGTAGCCGCCGTTGCAAAGCTTTGAAAATATCTCAAAGCCCTTTTTAGGATCGTGCTGCGCGCCGTTTTTGCCTTCAGTGTATGAGTATCCAGTCCATAAACATCCTAAATTTGAGCCCAAATCGCAGGCTTTTTGGTAGTATTTGACATCTTGTTTTTCATAAGCGTAGTCTATACAAGCTGATGCATCGCCGCTTTCACAACCTTTTTCAGGGCTTACGGCTGTTTTGTCTTTTACTTTATTGCAGCAATCGGATCTTTTACCAAATGATATCTCGCAGCATTTTTCATAAGCCTGTTTTGCAAGTCCCGAGTCTTTTTTGACATAAGAGCCCTTTCCGAACTCATAAAGCTGCCCAAGCTCTTTGCAAGAAGAATCAACTTTTTCTTTATAGCAACCTAGCTTGAAGTAGTGCTCCGCGTCTTTCCACTGGCCTTTGGATTTTGCCGCTAGCCCGTTGTTGTGATTTGGTCCGGCTTGTGCTACCGACAAGCAACTAAATACTAAAAACAGGGTTAAAGCTAACTTTTTCATAGACTCCTCCTTGCGAGTAAATCTGTAAGAATTATAACCTTTTTAATATATTTTTAATCTAAATTATAACAACTTCCGTTTTTAGTTCTACGCCGAATTTTTCCAGCACTAGCTTCTTGGCTAAATTTATGAGATTTATTGCATCATCAAAGCTTGCATTATCAAAATTTATTAAGAAATTTGCGTGTTTTTCGCTAAATTTTGCACCGCCGATAGAATGTCCTTTTAACCCAACGGCCTCGATAAGTCTGCCCGCGTAATCGCCCGTTGGATTTACAAAGCAGCTTCCAAAGCTGGCTCCTTTTGGCTGGTTTGAACGTTTAAGCGCAAATTCGCTTGCAAGTGTGGAGTTAAAGCCTTTTGTCGCTTTAAATTTAGCTGCAAAAACAATTTCGTTTAGCTCGCAATATCGGTAAGCAAATTTTATCTCTTCTTTTTTTATCCAGCCTCGTTTTAAACGCACTTCAAGCAGATTGTCACTCATGGAAATTCCACAAAGCCCCGCGTTCATCTTGATCATGCCTCCAAGGGTGCCGGGGATATTTTGCAAAAACTCAAAGCCCGCTAGATCGTGCTTTTTGGCAAAATTATAAATTTTACCGCTCTTTGTAGCTGCGCCTATCTCTAAAATTTCGCCTTCAAGCTTTATATAGTCAAATTTATCGCTTAAGATCGCCATTGGCGCAGGGTTTGGCGAAACTAAAAGGTTGTTTCCGCCGCCTATTATCACGCGACCTTGCGTACCATCTTGCGTGCTATCTATGAGCAAAACCTCGTGCATGCCGCCTATCTTAACCGAGGTAAATTTAGAAAAATCAATAAGCTTGGTCATTGAACAAAGTGTGGGATAAACTCGATCATGCGGATGGTAAAATCAACCATCATGCTCACCATCCAAGGCATGAGAAATATGATAACAACGACTACAAGGATAATCTTTGGCACGAAACTTAGCGTCATCTCGTTTATCTGCGTGGTCGCTTGAAAGATACTGATGATAAGACCGGCACTAAGACCTGCTAAAAGCATAGGGAAGCTAAGATAAAGCGCGGTTTTAAAGGTCTCTATGCCTAGTTCGATGAGGGTTGATTGCATTTAGCTAAACCTTATGTCGTTGTATTCGGTTGGCACCAGATAGTCGCGCGCGTCTACGAGCTCATCGTAAAAGCCGTGCTTATAGCCTATCTCAAACAGCTTATTTACGGCGTTTAGCTGCGTTTTGTTCATCGATACGGAGCTATCGTTGGCGTATAAATTTAGATAAATTTTAAGCTTTTCTTTATCGACTCGGATCAAATTTCGCTCCATGAGCATGTGAGATAAAAACGGCTTATGATCGGTTGCAATTTTAACGGCTTTGGTAAGTACTCGCTCGCACTCTATGGCGTCAGTTATGGGAAGTGAACGACGAACGGCCATGCCGCCAAGCGGAAGCGGTAAATTATCACCTGCAAACTCACGCCAGATATCCCAAATTTCACGCTCTACGCAAAGTTCGTCACTAAAAGTTAAGATGCTTTCGTGAATTAGCACTCCTGCATCTACTTCGCCGCTTAAAACGGCATTTTCTATCTCTAAGAAATTTTTATAAACTATGCGCGCCTCAGGATATGCCACGCGAAACAAAAGCGCGTTTGTGGTGTGTTTGCCTGAGAGCGCGACTTTGAAATTTCGTTTTAGAATTTTATCTTTTTTCTTTACCAGTTTTGGTCCGTATCCCTCTCCAAAACTAACCGCACACCGAAGCAAGGCATAGTTATCCCTTATAAGCGGATATAATCCAAAACTAATCGCGGTAGCGTCGTAAGTACCTTTAAGCGCCTCAACGTTAAGCGTTTGGATGTCTAAAGCAAGGTTGCTAAAACGCAAATTTGCAGAATCAACCCAGCCGAATTTTATCGCCATATACATAAAAATATCGTCCGCATCGGGCGAATGCGCTACGCTAATATCTTTAAAATGTCTCAAATTTAATCCTTTTTAGGATTATAGGTTAAATTTTATGAATAGTTGATTAAATAGCCTATTATTAGAAGTTATCTTTATATTTTTTAAAAGAATTAAATAAACCGAAATTCATCTTAAATTTGATAAAATCAGGCAATTTAATTATAAAATTTAAAGGCAACAAATGGCGGCAGAAAAAGAGGATAAGAAAAAAGTAGGATCGGCTGAACTTGATGCTGATAAGAAAAAAGCGCTAGAGCTAGCCTTAAAACAGATTGATAAGTCATTTGGTAAAGGCACGGTTGTCAGGCTTGGAGATAGAGAGATAGAGCCGATAGATAGCATCTCTACGGGCTCGCTAGGACTTGATTTGGCGCTTGGAATAGGTGGAGTTCCAAAGGGAAGAATTGTAGAAATTTATGGACCTGAAAGCTCGGGAAAGACTACTTTAACCCTTCATATCATTGCGGAGGCTCAAAAGGCCGGCGGAGTATGCGCCTTTGTTGATGCCGAGCACGCTCTTGATGTAAAATATGCCGCAAATTTAGGTGTAGATACGGATAATCTTTATATTTCTCAGCCAGATTACGGCGAACAAGCACTTGATATCGTAGAGACTTTGGCCAGAAGCGGAGCTATTGATTTAATAGTTGTTGATAGTGTTGCTGCTCTAACTCCTAAAAACGAGATAGAAGGGGATATGGGCGATCAGCACGTAGGTCTTCAGGCTCGTTTGATGTCTCAAGCTCTTAGAAAGCTCACCGGAATTTTACACAAGATGAATACAACTGTAATATTCATCAATCAAATTCGTATGAAAATCGGTGCTATGGGATACGGCACACCTGAGACTACTACGGGTGGAAATGCGCTTAAATTTTATGCCTCCGTTAGAATAGATGTTCGTAAAATCGCTACTTTAAAGCAAAACGAAGAGCCTATAGGAAACCGCACTAAGGTAAAAGTAGCAAAAAACAAAGTCGCTCCTCCATTTAAAGTGGCTGAATTTGACATTATGTTTGGCGAGGGAATTAGCAAAGAAGGCGAGATAATAGACTACGGCGTGAAGCTTGATATCGTAGATAAAAGCGGCGCTTGGTTTAGCTATAAGGCAAATAAACTCGGTCAAGGTAGAGAAAATGCCAAAGCTTATTTAAAAGAGCATCCTGAAGTGGCCGAAGAGATCGTAGCCACGATAAAAGGCTCAATGGGTGTTGATCATATCATAGGAAGTTCAAAAGATGACGACGATGCGTCAGAAACAGGAGATGAATAATGGTTTTTATAGAGGATGTAATGGCGATAGAGGTTCTTGACAGTAGAGGCAATCCGACTGTGCGCGCAACTGTGTGCTTAAGCGACGGCACAGTAGCAAGTGCAACTGTTCCAAGCGGAGCAAGCACCGGCAAACGTGAGGCTTTAGAGCTTAGAGATAAAGATAAGCGCTACTGCGGTAAGGGCGTGCTAAAAGCGGTTAGCAACGTAAACGAAGCTATCGCAGAGGCTATCATCGGACTTGACGCTTACGATCAAAAATCTATCGATGAAGAGATGAAAAGGCTTGATGGCACTCACAACTACTCAAATTTAGGTGCAAATGCCGTTCTTGGCGTATCTATGGCGGTTGCTCGAGCAGCTGCAAAAAGCCTAAATATACCGCTTTATCGCTATCTTGGCGGAGTAAACGCAAGTGTGCTTCCTGTGCCGATGTTTAACATTATAAACGGCGGAGCTCATGCGAACAATAGCGTGGATTTTCAAGAATTTATGGTGATGCCGTTTGGATTTGAGACCTTTAGCGATGCGCTAAGAGCGGCCACTGAAATTTATCACGAACTAAAGGCTATCTTAAACGCCGGCGGACATAGTACGGCAGTGGGCGATGAGGGTGGATTTGCTCCAAATTTAAAGGATAACGAAGAGCCGATCGCTATCATTATGGAGGCGATCAAAAAAGCTGGCTACACCGCAGGAGAGCAGATAAAGCTAGCTCTTGACGTGGCTGCAAGCGAGCTTTATAAAGACGGCAAATACGAGCTTGAGGGCAAAAAATTTAGCTCTGAAGAGCTTATAGAATACTACGCAAAACTTTGCGATAAGTATCCGATATTTTCTATCGAAGACGGACTTAGCGAGGATGACTGGGACGGCTGGGCGAAGCTTACGGCTAAGCTTGGAAGCAAGGTTCAGCTAGTTGGCGACGATCTTTTTGTAACCAATGAGAAAATTTTAAGAGAGGGCATACAAAAAGGCGTTGCAAACGCGATCTTGATCAAGCCAAACCAAATCGGAAGCGTAAGCGAAACGATGCAGACAATCCGCCTAGCGCAACGCAAAGGTTATCGCTGCGTGATGAGCCATAGAAGCGGTGAGAGCGAAGATAGCTTTATAGCTGATTTTGCCGTAGCGATGAATACGGGTCAGATAAAAACGGGCGCAACTTCAAGAAGCGAAAGAAACGCTAAATACAACCGCTTGCTTGAGATCGAGCTTGAGACGGATGAATTTTTAGGAAATGAAATTTGAGTGAAATTTTAAAGGAGTATGACGAAAATGAGATAAGGAGATCATACTCTTTTAAAAATTTCTTAAGACTATTTATAATAACCATCATTGTCATATTGTTTGGTGTATATATTGGAAATATGGTATTTGGTAAGCGCTCTTTGGATGTGATGTTAAATTTGCAAGATCAAAGAGAGCGGCTCAAAAAAGATGTTGAAATTTTAAAAAAATATAATGCAGAGCTTCAAAAGACATATTTTGAACTGAAAGACCTTGAACCTTAAGGATGTTTTAACAATGAGAAAAATTTGGTTTTTGATACTATTTTTATGTTTTTGTTTTGGTAGAGAAAATCCTTTTGTTCCAGTGGGTAAACTAAATACAAATATCGTGACCACTAATATAGTAGAGACTCTATCTCCTTTTGATAAGCAACATATTAAATTCCCAAGCGATACTAAAGAGTTTATATCACTTACTTTAAAATATAAAAATTTAGATGGCAGTGTAAGAGAAAAGATTATAGATGTAAACAAAAGCATAGATTGGCAAGATGAGTTTGTTTTGACTAGAGTTGCTACGCCGTCAGTGGTTACAAAAACTGATGTATCGGTTACAAAAGATGAAGCAAAGATAGCTATAAAAGCCATAAAAAAAGATGAAAATGCAACTCTCAAAAAGGAGATTAAAAAAGAGATTAAAGTAGATGAAAATTTAACCAAGAAAGAGCCATTAAAAGATGTTGTAATAATACCGGTTGAAGATATCAAGCAGACTCCGATTAAGACTATAAATTTTAGAAAAATGACTCTTGAGGTTGATTTGATGCAAATTAAGTTTTTGACCTCTGAGAAAAAAATTAGAGATTTTAAAATAGATAGAGATAAGAAAATAGTAATAGACTTTAGCAATTCTTTAAATTTTTACACAAAGACATTCAAGCTTGATTGCGGAGCGTTTAAAAGCATAACCTTTGGTGCTCATGATAAATTTTATAGAGCAACTATAAATCTTGATCAAAAATACAACTATACTATTGAAAATATAGAAAACGGGTATATTTTAAAAGTTAACAAATAGTATACAATATTTACACCTAAATACATTCCAGACTAATTTTAATAGCAATAAATTTAAATTTGTTAATAATTCAGTAATTTATATTTTAAAAATTGAAGTAAAAATATATTACGAATCTATAAAAAAATGTTTCCAATTGTAACATAATGAAAGTTTTTTATTCTACTACTATTAATTACACTATTTAATATATTTTTATAATTAGTAATTAATATTATTTATACTTTAAGTATAAATTTAATACATTTTTTTCAGATAATTTATTATTCTGTATTAACGATATTTCAATATTTTTAAATAAAATTTACCACCTTAGTAATACTTGGTACTATTGATACTAGGTATCAACACTAAAAATACTCATATATAAAAAGTTACATAAAAGTTATACAAAACAACAGTGAGAGCATTTTTTATTTTAAATACATAACAAGAAAAATTTTAATTACATAAGAATTTTAATATTTATTTAAAATAAAAAGTATTAGGATTTTATTAAATAAATGTTTTATATACAAATTCTCTTGCTCGTGAAAGGAGGGTTGTCGGCAAGAGCGGGGGTTGCTCTTTAACGGTATAGAAGAGCGGTATTCGAGGTTGAGACAGGTTTAATCTGCTCTCTTTGAAGATTGAGACATCTTTATAAGATGTTTTGATTCTATACTGATTATTTTATGTTGTTTAAAAAATATATTGTGTTTTAAAAAATATTAAGGAGAATAAGATGAAACAAGGTTGGTTAAAATTTATAACCTGTAGTTTTTTTCTTGCTATGTGCGCTGTGCCTAATCTAGCTGCATCGGACAAGCATGAAGAGCCTTTTGTTCAAGGAGAAACATTCCAAAATGATGGCGTTTCACCAAGAACATTGGAAGACTATGTTGGACATGAGAAAGAGTATTGGGAGTATTTAAAGAAAAATCACCCTGTATTTAAATATGAAAAAGATGGAAGATTGGTCGGTAAATACGGCTTAAGTGACCGTGTTGAAGAGTTTATCGAGATAAACCAAGGTCCTGCTTATGCGAAAGAGAACAATATGGAGCATACTGCTGTTACATATCGTCTTGGCATGGAGTCATTCCTTGACTTCCCTAACAAATTTGTTGGACATAAAAAATGCGGCGAGTGCCACCCCGCTCAATATATGCAATGGGAGCGTTCACGTCACGCTAAAACCGTAAGATGGCCAGAAGAGCTTGATGAGGTTGGAGGAGACGTTAAAAAAGGACTTCCTGGAGCACTTCCTACAACTCCTATTCTAACAACAGGTATCGAGCCTGATGATATATTTGCTATCATCGGAACACCAAGAACAAAATATGGCTTCCTTGACAAATGGTTAGTTCGTGGTACATATCACGTTGAGGATGGAAAATTAAGCGATCTTACCGGTAAACTAGTAGCTGGTGGTAACCAATACTCAGTTTTATGGGCTAAATTCCTAACTCCTGAAATGGCTAAAAAGATAGCAGAATTCTCTCCAGGGTTCCCTACCAAAATGGAAGATTTCGGTAAGAGCGGTTCTCATATGTGGGGTATGAACTCATATGGTGCTTCAAATAGAAAGAATTTCAAATTCCAACCAGCAAGTGCATATTGCGAAATTTGTCATACATTTAAATTTGACTTCAAAACTAAAGACGAATTCTATGCAGCTCTTGGTGATTCTAAGAAATTAAGAGAGCATACTATAACAAAAGGTATTAGCTGCGAGGAGTGTCACGGTGCTGGTGCTCACTTGTATGGTGCTAGAGGTGCTGGTATGCCAAGCAATTGCGAAAGATGTCACCAAAGATTTGCTTGGCATAAAGCTGATGCTGAAAAGAACCCAAGAAAACAATTTAACGCATACTTTAAATCATCTTGTCCATCATGCGGAACAGAGGGTGCTCAAATGTTTAGCTCCGCTCACTATGACGAGGGTATGAGATGTAGTACTTGCCACGATCCACACGAAGTTACAGCTAACGATTGGAAAGATGGCTATACTCTAACAGGTCTAAAAAAGACTTGCGAAGACTGCCACGAAGTTCAAAAGAGCTTCTTTAAACAAGGCGGAATTCACGCGAAAGACAATTGTACAGGATGTCATATGCCTAATATGATGAGTTGTGAGAACTTCGCAGCTGTTCAAAACCCTGATAAAGCTGGATTTGATAACGTTCGTGCAGCACACATCTGGAACATCATGGTTGATAAAGATAGAAAATCAATCAACCCACCTGAAGGCAAACCAAGAGATCCTATGACCGTAAAAGGCTGGACACTTGATAGAGATGAAAACGGAAGATTCTTCGTTGACTTGATGTGGTCATGCGGTAGAACAAGCTTTAGCGATCCTAACCTAATGGCTCCTGGATCTAGCGGTTGCCATAGCCCTGTTCAATCAACATTGCCTGATAAGCTTAAATTTACAGATCAAGCTATGATCTATGATTTGGTTATGGAGTGGCAAATGCCTGTAAAAGATGGATATTCAAAAGCTGAGATCGGACTTAGAAAAATAGATAGAGCAATGAGCAACAATAAAAAACTATCTACAGATCAAAAAGCTAGAATTATATCTTTTGCAAAACAAGCGCAAGACATACTAGATAAAGTACAAAAAGACGGCTCTTGGGGCGTTCACGGTCCTAAATATTCTTTAAAACTAGTTGATGAAGCTTTGATTTACGTTGAGCAAGCAACTGATATCTTAGAAGGTAGAACAAAATAAATCAAACGGCTCGTGAGGCTTTTCTTTTAAGCCTCACCCGCTATAACTTGATGATTTCATCGAGATTATAAAAAGGAAAGAATATGTATGGATTGTGTATGAGATTTATGATACTTTTTGCTTTAGTGATATCTCATAATCTTTTTGCTAATATGGATTCGCCTCTGAATTTCGGTATTGAGGGCGCAAAATCTCTTAGTATAAATCAAGCCGAGAAGATGCTTGGTCAAAAAGATACATACTTTATTGATATGAGTTCACCGGCTGGTCGTATATCCGGGCACATTCCTGGTGCGATCTTAAATAATGCAGATGATTTAAACATATCGCTATTGCCAAAAGATAAAAAGGCTCATTTGATATTTTACTGCGATAACAGAATGAGTTTTGATAGTAGCGTTGCAGCAAAAGTTGCTAAAAGTCAAGGCTATGAGAACATCTATATTCTTAATGATGGTATAGAGGGATGGATTATAGCTGGAAATAAATTTGAAAAACCTGGCAAAGCTAGGAAACAATTAACAAAAGAGAAGATAGAAGATTACGATGATGGAATCCACGGCGGTATGCTTTTTGGAAAAATTCCATCTTGTAGAGATTGCCATAGCTCAGATAAAATTCCATTTGCTTCAAAAGAGCAACGTGAAGAGCTTTTTAAAGATAAGGCATTTGTAAACGACAATTGTATGAGCTGTCATAAAGATGTCAAAAAAGACTTTATGGGCAGTGTTCACGATGAGAACGCTCATAAAAATTTAGCTCCTGATAAAGAGCTTCCAAATTGTAGTGATTGTCACTCTGTGCACACAGCTGGTGCTAAAATGCATCTTGATATCAAACAGCTTAGCGAGCAAAAGTGCGGTTCTTGTCACGAAGAACAACAAAAGCATTATCATGATACATTCCATGGTAAAGCACTGCTATTAAATAAACCTGGTGAAGCACCAAGGGTTGCTGCGTGTTTTGATTGTCACGGAACACACAACGTATTTAAGATCGACGATCCTAGATCGACTCTAGCTATGACAGAAAATCGTATCAAGACATGTTCTGAGTGTCACCCTAACGCAAACGCAAATTTCGTTAGCTTCGTAGCTCACGCAGACCATACCGATGGCGAGAAATTCCCGCTGCTTCACTCTGCGTATATATTTATGACAGGTCTTGTGATAGCGGTATTTGCATTCTTTGGTTTCCATACATTCTTGTGGTCGATTAGACTAATCAGAATGAGACTTGAAAATCCGGTCGCTTGGAAAAAAGCAAGAGAAGCAGCTCACCACGATAGAGTTAAGGTAAAACGCTTTAGCGCATTCCATATGTGGCAACACTTCTTTATGGCTGCATCGTTCCTTGGACTTGCATTCTCGGGTTTGCCGCAAAAATTCTATACGGCTCCTTGGGCTCAAGATATGATGAATTTAATGGGCGGACCTATCATGGCTACTCAAATTCACCATATATCAGCGGTAATAATGTTTGCAGTGTTCTTCAGCCACATAGCTGAGATCATGATGAACCTAGGCAAATTTAAAATATTTGGTGAAGATAGCTTGATGCCAAATCTTCAAGACTTTAGAGATATGAAAGATCACTTCATGTGGTTTATCGGTAAGGGCGAAAGACCTCAGTTTGACCGCTGGACATACTGGGAGAAATTCGACTACCTTGCGGTGTTCTGGGGTATGTTTATCATAGGACTTTCAGGTCTTATATTATGGTTTCCTAACTGGTTTGGTAACTTCTTACCGGGATGGATGATCAACCTATCAACTCTAGTTCACTCAGACGAAGCGTTGCTAGCGACAGGATTTATCTTCGCTATCCACTTCTTTAATACTCACTTTAGAGCAGACCGCTTCCCAATGGATACGGTAATCTTCTCAGGAAGCCTAACTGCCGAAGAGATGAGACAAGAAAGAAGCAAGTGGTATGACCGCTTGATGAAGAACGGAATGCTAGAAAAGCTTATCGAAAAAGAGGACAAGTTTGCTTCATACTCTCTGCTTGCCAAACTTGCAGGTTATGCTATGCTAATTACTGGTATGGTGTTCTTGTTTATGATGATTTACGCTTTTATAGCTTAAATTTTAATTTTTAATCCCTGCTACAAATTCCCCTGCTGACAAGCGGGGGAATTTTATTATTTTTCTATTTTGCTTTTCAAAATAAAATTCAATTAAAAATATAATTTTAAAGTCTTTTCAATATGTTTTTTGGTAATATCTAGGATGTAATTTATATCATAGGGAGCTTTTATGGGTGGTATTGGTTTAATCGTGTGTTTTCTTATAGCTATCGCTTTGATGATATGGCTTATATCCAAAGTCGGAGTTCATCCATTTCTTGCTATTATGGTTGTATCTTTAGCTCTTGCTATAGTAGCTGACATTGATCTTGCTAAAATTCCTGGTATTATAGGAAATGGATTTAGTGGAATATTTAAAAGTATAGGCATAGTTATTATTTTTGGTGCACTTATAGGTATGGCGCTGGAAAAAACAGGCGCAGCGCTGAAATTAGCAGATATTGTTATAAAATGTGTTGGCGAGAAAAGACCTGAAATGGCGATGCTTATCATGGGCTGGATTGTTGGAATTCCAGTTTTTTGCGATAGTGGATTTGTTGTACTTGACCCAATTCGTCGCGCCATCAAAGAAAAGATAAGTGCGAATCCTGTCGGTATGGCTGTAGCACTATCAGGAGGTCTTTATACATCTCACGTATTTATTCCTCCTACTCCGGGACCTATTGCTGCAGCGGGACTTGTAGGTGTCGGTGGAAATTTACTATTAGTGATTATGGTTGGCATGGTAGTGTCTATACCTGTTCTTATTGCTGCATACGCCTATGCAAAATACATAGGAACTAAGATAACTTTAAAAGAGGATATGCAAGATATTGGAAAGAGCTATGATGAGATTATTAAAAGTCATGGTGTGCTACCAAGTGCTTTTTTAAGCCTTGCCCCTATCTTTGCTCCTATTGTCTTAATGGCACTTGGTTCAATTGTGAAGATGGCTAAACTTCAAGGCGGTTTTGCAAATTTTATGCTGTTTTTGGGAAACCCTGTAATAGCTCTTGGTATAGGTGTAATTTTTGCTGTTGTATTACTAGCAAAAACAGGCAAGATTGGCGAATTCAATCTAATGACAAACGACACTTTAAAAATAGTGGGTCCGATTTTATTTATAACTGCGGCAGGCGGTGTTCTTGGCAAAGTTATTGCAGAAGCCGGATTTGTTGAATTTATGAAACAAAATGCTCATATAATAGGCTCTGTAGGCATATTTTTCCCGTTTATTATCTCGGCTATCATAAAAACCGCACAAGGAAGCTCAACAGTAGCTCTTACTACAACGGCTGCTATTATGGGACTTTTCACCGATGGAACATCTATGATGGCTACTTTGGGTCTTACTACGGAGATGGGCGCGGTGCTAACCGTAATGGCTATAGCTGCTGGTGCGATGACAGTTTCTCATGCCAATGATAGCTATTTCTGGGTTGTAACCAACTTTAGCCAGATGACGCCCGAGCAAGGATATAAAACTCAAACTACTCTTACGCTAATAATGGGTCTTGTAGGTATTTTAACCGTATGGATAGCTTCACTTATATTGCTATAGTTTGTAAATATTGCATTTTTGGCTAAAATTGGTATTTATTTCCAAATTTAGCCATTGGAATTTATAAATTTAGGGAGAAATTATGAGGGTTTTGGTCGCGGTAGATTCTTTTAAAGGATCGCTCAGCTCACTTGAGGTTGGCAAAGCAGTAAAAGAAGGCATAAAAAACTTATGTGATGAGGTTATAGTAAAGCCTATAGCAGATGGCGGAGAGGGAAGTGTAGAAGCTCTTGCGGATGCGCTTGGCGGAACTTATGTAGACGCGATAGTTCAAAATCCACTAGGCGAGAAAATCCCTGCTAGATACGCTTTGGCAGGAGATCTTGGAATATTGGAAATGGCAAGCGCAAGCGGACTTACTCTTGTAGAGCCAAATCGCAGAAATCCTATGAAGACTAGCACATATGGTTTTGGACAGATGATACTTCATGCGATTCATAAGGGTGCAAGAAAGTTTATAATAGGTATAGGCGGAAGCGCAACCAATGACGCAGGAACAGGTATGCTAAGTGCGCTTGGATATGAATTTTATGATGAAGACAGTAATTTGTTAGAAGGAATCGGTGAAAATTTGATAAAAATCACTAGAATTTCAGAATCTAATGTGTTGCCAGAGCTTAAAGAGTGCGAGTTTTTAATAGCCTGTGATGTTGACAATCCTCTTTTTGGTAAAAACGGAGCCGCTTACATTTATGGACCTCAAAAAGGAGCTAATGAGCAGATGGTAAAAGAGCTTGATGCAGGACTTATAAGTTTTGCAAGCGCCACAAGTGAGTATTTTTCTAGCGAATTTTGGAATTTTAAAGGTGCAGGCGCTGCCGGAGGATTGGGGTTTGGATTTGTTAGCTATCTAAACGCCAAGCTAAAGTCAGGAATTGATATTATTACAGAAGAGATTAGACTTGAGGATGAGATTAAAAAGGCGGATCTTGTAATAACCGGAGAAGGCAGAATGGACTATCAGAGTGCTATGGGTAAGACACCTATAGGTGTTGCAAAAATAGCTAAAAAACACAACAAGCCAGTAGTTTCAATAGCAGGATGCGTAAAAGAAGATGCTAGAATCTGCAATGAAAATGGTATAGATGCTTTTTTTAGTATCTTAAATGAGCCTATGACTCTCAATGAAGCAATGGATGAAAATACTACAAGAGAGAACATAAGGCGAGTTTGCGAGCAAGTAATTAGGCTCTATAAATTATAACTTTTTGATATGCCTGCCTCCTTGGCAGACATATTTATTATATTATTTCGCTTTAGCTTCTACTTCTATTTTAAGCTCAACTTTGTTTGAAACCATTGCATCAGGGAATTTTTCACCTATGCCAAAATCCTCTCTTTTTAAATCCCCATTTACACTAAAGCCTATTACCTCTGCGCCGCTCATGTTTTTACTATCTCCATGATACTCAAAGTCTAGCTTAATAGGCTTTTTAACACCTTTTATGGTTAAGTCACCATAAATTTTACCTTCGTTTGAACCTTCTTTTTCAAATTTAGTCATTTTAAATGTGATTTTGTCAAATTTGGGCGTATCGAAAAAATCATTATTCTTTAAATGCTCGTCTCTCTTTTGATTTTGTGTGTTAATAGAATTTGCGTCTATGCTAACCTCAAGTGCTTTTAGCTCATTTGATGCTTTATCATAGTCGATTAAGGCATTATATTGTTGAAAATTTCCTCGAACTTTTGAAATTTTTAGGTGTCTAACCATAAATCCCAAGTCGCTATGAGATTTATCTATTTCATAGCTTGCTGCATTTAAAAAGCTTGCGCAAAGCGCTGCTAAAACAGAAAATTTGATAAATTTTTTCATTGTTGTTCCTTTTGAATAATTTTTCAAAAGTATAATTTAAATTTAAAAACAGATGATAAATAAGTTACTTTTTTATTTCACTAGAGCAAAACCAATACCTATCTTATCTCTACGCCTATCGTAGTCTATAAGGCTCTCACCGTATCCGCTAAAGTATTTTAAGTATCCGTAAACTCCTGATTGTCCGAATGGAAAAAGCCATCCAAGCTCAAAGGAGCCCTTGTTGGTGCTATCAAATTGCAAGTTGTTTCTTATCATTGCGGTTAGCATATGTCTTTTGTATGGATAAGCAAGTGTCACATCGGCTTTTCCTATGTATTTTTCAATATCTGGATTATCGTCCGCGCCGTCAGGGTCAGGTAGTCTAATCCATGCACGAGGAATTATCAATAAGTTATTGATATAGAATTTAGCCTCTGCATAAATTCTATTCCATGATCTTGATTTTTCACCTCCTTGCCCGTTGCTTTCGTGCAAAAGTCCAAATCTTAAATAGTCTAGGCTTTGCAAAAACGGTATTTTTGTAGGAAAAGTTATAAACAGTTCCGGTCTATAGTTTGTCTCGCGAAACGGAGTAGAGCTCTTTGCGGTCTGCCACCACGATTCTTGAGAGTAACCAAAAGAGATGGTTTCGTTTAGATCAAAAACGTTATAAAGTATTGGCTTTTGAAGACTGATTTGGAAGTTTGTCTCAAATTTTCGCCTTCCTTCCACCTCTTTAAAAGCGACTGAGGCAGGCAAAATATAGTTTAAGTGGTGCATTTTTATACCTAAAATTTCATCTAAGTTGTAAGGCTTTGCACTCTCGTAAGACTCCCATAAGTGTTTATCATTTGTCTCTTTGCTGTTTTCCAGAATTTGGACTACTGTATTGTTGGGAGCTATTGCTCCAAGCTCTGACTTAACCGTATTGTTGTTGTCAAGTGCTGATTTGGCAGCTAATTTATAGTACTCAAGAGCTCCTTTTATATCTCCTTGCTTTTCAAGATCAGCCGCCTTGTCATAGAGCTCTTGAGTGCTACTTGCTACTAAATTTATGCACAAAAATAGCAATATATATATAAATTTCATAGTTTGTCTCCTGTAGCTTCTTCGTATTCGTTTGGATAGTTTATATTAAAAAACTCTTTTTTATCTTGAAATTTTAGCTTTTTGCATCTGCATTTGCTTTGTAAAATCCCTATTTTATGCTCTTTTTGCTCATATAGCTCTTTTGCGATATCGGCTAAATTTGCATTAAAAAACCCGCAAAGAGAGTGTGTGTGAGAGTCATCCATAGGCACTACTATATCAAATTCATTTGTAAATTTATAAAGCTCTTTTATGGTGTTTTCATTGACAAATGGCATGTCTGCAGGGATTATAAATACATATTCGTTTTTAAAACTAGAAAGTATGCTAAAAAGTGCTAGCATCGGTGAAAAATCATCGCTTATCTTATCTTTGATAAGCCTTAACGGCGGATCAAATTTATCAAATTTTGAGCTTACAAAGACGTTTTTAAAAATTTGGCTAAATTTATCCACTTGAAAATGCGTAAGCGTGGCAAAGCCTTTAAATGGCAACAGAGTCTTATCTCTGCCCATTCTGGAGCTTTTGCCACCTGCTAAAATAACGCAATTTTTCATCTTTTTCCTTAAAATTTTAGACTATTTTTAATTAGTATTCTAGCAAAAATTCAAAATCAATAAAAATTTCTATGAAGGTTTCGTGAGATGGGATTAAATTTTTATTATAAATTATAATCCCGCTCACGAAATAGTGTGTTACAAATCTCTTGGGTCGGCTATTTTTCCTACTACTGCCGAAGCTGCAGCAACAGCCGAATTGGCTAAATATACTTCGCTGGTTCTATCACCCATTCTACCGACAAAATTTCTATTTGTGGTACTTACGCATCTTTCGCCAACGCCTAAGATACCCATATATCCGCCCAGACACGCTCCGCATGTAGGATTACTTACGACAGCTCCCGCCTCTACGAAGATGTCCATAAGTCCTTCTTTTTGGGCTTGCAGAGCTATTTTTTGTGTTGCCGGAGTGATTATGAGCCTTGTTCTTCTAGCCACCTTTCTGCCTTTTAAAATTTGGGCGGCTATCCTAAGATCGCTCAATCTACCGTTTGTGCAAGAGCCGATAAATGCCTGATCTATTGCCAGATCATCTTTGACCGCCTCTCTTACACTCTTTCCATTGCTTGGTAAAAAAGGATATGCTATAACAGGATCAAGATTTGTCACGTCTATTTCGATTATCTGCTCATATCTTGCACCATCGTCTGAATAGAAAAATTTTGGCTCAGCACGCAGAGTTTTATCTTTTAAAAACTCCTTTGTAGTCTCATCTACGGCTATTATTCCGCTTTTTCCACCGGCTTCTATTGCCATATTACACATAGAAAAGCGCCCATCCATATCAAGGTTATCTATAACCTCTCCGCTAAATTCAAGAGCCTTATATAGAGCTCCGTCTACACCTATGCGGCGGATTATTTCAAGGATGAGGTCTTTGCCGTAGACGTGTGCGCCAAGCTTGCCTTTAAAAATTACTTTTATAGTTGGTGGCACTTTAAACCAATTTTTGCCTGTTATCATTGCATAGGCTAGATCGGTAGAACCCATGCCTGTAGAAAATGCTCCAAGCGCACCGTGAGTACAGGTGTGAGAGTCAGCTCCGATGATCACATCTCCTGGCACTACAAGACCCTTTTCTGGAAGCAGGGCATGCTCTATGCCCATATCTTTTTCGTCAAAATAATTTTTTAGATCGTGTTTATAAGCAAATTCGCGCGAAATTTTGGCCTGATTTGCGCTTAAAATATCTTTAGCAGGGATGTAGTGATCCATTACAATACAAAATCCGTCGGGATTTGCCAACTTTTTTGCACCGCTTCTCTCGAATTGTTTGATAGAAATCGGTGTTGTTATGTCGTTACCTATGACCATATCGATATTTGACTCTATGATCTCTCCAGCTGATACCTCACGTCCTACGTGATCTGAGAAAATTTTTTCAGTGATAGTTTGTTTCATGAAATTCCTTTTAAGCAATCTCTTTAAATTTGGCTAAAGATATTGTATATATTGTTTATTGCGAAACTTAAAATTTGCCCGATTTTATCAAAATTTTGCTAATTTTTCGTATAATGGCGGCTATGAAATACGCACATTTAAAACAGATTGAAACATATTTGGCTAAATTTAGAAAAATTACAGGTATCAAAAGAGCCTCGGATATGGCTATTTTGATACAGTTTGATTCTAAATTTGCTCTATTTTTTGACCTTAGCAAATCATCCTCGTCTATCTACTCAAATGACGATTTTATCGCTATAAAAGAATACAAAGCCCCATTTGATATAGCTCTAAAAAAAAGATTTTCAAACTCTAAAATTTTAGGCGTAAAAACTCTTGAAAACAATAGAATTTTAGAGTTTGTCTGTGTCCAAGAGGGTTCATATAAGAGTGTTAAAAATCATCTTTTTTTGGAATTTACAGGGCGCTTTACAAATGCGATAATAACCGATGAAAATGGCGTTATAATCGAGGCTTTAAGACATATTGAAAATAGCTTAAGACAGGTAAAACCAGGCAAAGTTTTAGTCCAGCTTGAACCAATAGAGATAAGGGAAAAAGAGGTCGAAAGGATAGATGACTTTGAGCAGTTTTTTAAAGATGAATTTAAAAGGCTTAGCAGTAAAAATTTAGCAAATTTAAAAGATATAAAATCGGCTCAAATTATAAAAAAAATCGAATCTTTAAAAGAGAGCATAGATGCTCTTGAAAGCCCAGATGAACTGGCAAATCAAAGTGAAATTTTAAGCAAAAACGCAACCTTGATATTAGCAAATTTACATAATTTAAAAGACTTTGATAGGGAGTTAAATTTAGTTGATTTTGACGGACAAAGCCTCAAAATTTCTATCCCCGATACGCCAAAAAATAGTGCAAATTTATTTTTTACAAAATCAAAAAGACTAAAACAAAAATCAATTGGTGTCATAAATGAGAGGGCAAATTTAGAGGAAAAGTTGAGCTTTTATCAAAATTTACTAAATTTGATACAAAATGCAAAGACATCAAGCGAACTTGAAATTTTATATCCTAAAAAGACTCAATCAAAGCAAAAAGATGACAATAGTGACGGAGTCGAGAGCTTTTTTATAAGTGATTATAAAATCTTGGTTGGCAGAAACGAGAAAGGCAATATAGCTCTTTTAAAAAGCGCCAAAAAAGATGACATATGGCTTCATTTAAAAGATATCGCCTCGGCTCACGTTATAATCAAAACAGCAAAAATGTCGCCCAGTGAGGAAGTTTTAAAATTTGCCGCTAAGCTTTGCGTGGAATTTAGCGTAAATGGAGCTGGAAATTACGAAGTGGATTACACAAAAAGAGCAAATGTCAAGATGAATGAGGGCGCTAATGTAAACTATACAGATTTTAAGACGATAGTAGTAGTAAAAGAGTAAAAGGAGATAAAATGCCTGTAACGCCTATCGGAAATACTATTTTTATCAACCAAAATATGAATATCGTCTCAAATAAACAGGCTGAGGTGCAAAATCGCTTTGATTTACAAAATTTAGCCGCAATGACTTTAAATGATGAAAAAAACGAAGAGGTTTCACAGGTGCGCCCGACCGAGGAGACATACAGGATAGATCCGCAACATCAGCATGAAAAATCCAAAAGCGATCAACAAGAGAGTGTTTTTGATGATGGGGAACAAAAAAATTTAAGCGATAAAGAGGCTGAAAATGATGACGCCATCGCAGATGAAACGGAAAAACCGATCTTAGATATTAAAATATAAGCAAAGTTTTTATAGAATTTCCAACTAAAGGAAACCCATGAAAACACGTATAATCACAGGAGTTGCATTATTTCTGGCGGTTTTAGCTATTTTTATCATAGATAGCTATCTTTTAAATTTCATAATTTTAGGCATTGTTTTATTCTTTTCATTTGTAGAAAGCGAAAAGCTTTATGGATTAAAAGAGAAGACTTTGGTCATAATAGCTATGATTTTTTATCTTCTGGCTCCATTTTCAAACCCGGTATTTATAGCGATTTTGAGTGTTTTATTAGTGCTTAGCGTATTGGCACATTTTAAAAGCGAGAGCCTAAGATCGGTTTTACCTTTTTTATATCCAATGACGCCAATATTTCTTATTTGGATGCTCTATTCAGAATTTGGCATCGCATATCTTGCTTGGATGATTTTAACAGTCGTTGCCTGCGATAGCGGAGCATACTTTGTAGGTAAATTTTATGGCAAAAGAGTCTTTAGTTTAACCTCTCCAAATAAGACTTGGGAGGGTGTAGCCGGTGGAATTTTTTTGGGTTCTTTCGTAGGTGCTTTTTTGGGGTATTTTGTTACCGAAGATATTTTGCATAGCCTGCTTACAAGCCTTTTTGTAGCGGCATTTGGAGTGTGGGGGGATCTGTTTGAGAGCTATTTAAAGCGAAATGCCGGTGTAAAAGATAGCGGAGATATATTTCCAGGACACGGCGGAATGCTTGATAGGATAGATGGGTATCTATTTGGCGTAGTTGCGATGCTTTGGATGCTTTCGTGGTAGTCTTAGGCTCAACCGGCTCCATAGGCAAGACTAGCCTAAATTTGGCTACTAAATTCGATATAGAGGTTGAAGCGCTTAGTTGCAACTCAAACTACGAGCTTTTAAACGAGCAAATTTTAAAATTTAGGCCCAAATTTGTCTGTATAAATGATGAAAAGTTAGCTAAATTCGTTAAACATAAGCAAGTTTTTGTAGGAGAAAAAGGCATCTTAGATATGCTTGAAGCCTGCAAATCCAATCTTGCGATAAACTCTCTTGTGGGCTTTGCAGGGCTTGCTCCGAGTGTTAAAATCCAAAATTTAGGCAAAAAACTAGCCCTTGCAAATAAAGAAAGCCTTGTTGTAGGTGGTAAATTTTTAAACACAAAAGCTATAAATCCGATAGATAGCGAGCACTTCGGGCTTAAATTTCTACTTGAAAATAAAACTCCGATTGATAGACTCATCATAACCGCAAGCGGTGGAGCGTTTTATAAAACGCCTATAAAAGCGCTAAAAAACGTAAAGGCAAAAGACGCGCTAAAGCATCCAAACTGGGACATGGGCGCAAAGATCACGATAGATAGCGCCACGATGGCAAATAAGCTCTTTGAGGTTTTGGAAGCCTTTTGGCTCTTTGGCACGGATAAGATAGACGCGCTGATTGAGCCAACGTCGATGATACATGCACTTGTGGCGTTTAAAGACGGCTCAACTAGCGCGCACCTTTCAAAAACCGATATGAGCTTAGCCATAGCGCATGCTATCTTAAACAAGCGTGATTTAAGCTCGCAAATAACTGCAAATTTAGATCTGCTCGCACTTAAAAACATCAAATTTCACAAGATAAATTTGAAAAAATATCCGATTTTCTCGCTTAAAGAGCAGCTTCTTAATAATCCTGATTTAGGTGTGGTTGTAAATAGAGCCAATGAGAGTTGTGTCTATAAATTTTTAAAAGGCGAGTGTGGATTTTTAGATATTTCAAGGGTAACTTTATCTAGCGTTAAGAAATTTCAAGATATTAAAATTTCAAATTTAGATGATGTTTTTGAAGTTGATAGAGAAGTTGAAATTTGGACGCAAAAAGAGCTTAGCAAAAGGAATTAAATGGAAAATAGGTATGAGGGATATAAATTTAGACTAAAAGACAGCCTCATAGGCGTTCAGTTTTTGTTTGTGGCGTTTGGCGCGCTTGTTTTAGTGCCGATTTTAACGGGACTTGATACGAGTGTAGCGCTTTTTACTGCTGGTATTGGAACCTTGCTTTTTCAGTTTGTTACACGCAAAAATGTGCCGCCGATCTTTTTGGCTTCTAGTTTCGCTTTTATTGCTCCCATTACTTTTAGTATCGAAAAATGGGGGATTCCCGCTACTATGGGTGGCATAGTATTCACGGGATTTTTCTATGTGATTTTAAGTCTTTTGGTTAGATTTAGAGGGGAGTCATTTTTACATAAACTGCTTCCTCCTGTAGTCGTTGGACCGGTGATTGTGACTATAGGACTTATTCTATCGCCTGCGGCTGTTAATATGGCTATGGGCAAGGGAAATGAGGCTATGTATACTCAAAATGAGGCTATGACTGTAGCGTTTATATCATTGATTGCGACTATTTGCGTGATGATGTTTGCGAAAGGGATGTTTAGATTGATTCCGATTTTATTTGGAATTGTGGTGGGATACATCGTATCTTTTTTTATGGGCATGGTAAATTTTACTCCGATTTTTGAATCCGCTTGGTTTAGGATACCAAATTTCACCGCACCTACGTTTGAATTTGAGCCTATTATTTATATGATTCCTATCGCTATTGCGCCTGCTATCGAGCACATAGGAGATATGCTTGCTATCAGTAATGTCACTAAAGAAAATTTCTTAGAAAACCCTGGGCTTAAAAACACTCTTCTTGGAGATGGGCTTGCCACTAGTCTTGCGGCTTGCTTTGGCGGACCTCCGAACACTACTTACTCTGAAGTTACTGGAGCTGTTAGCATCACTAAAGCTTACAATCCAGCCATTATGACCTTTGCTGCGATTACTGCGATACTGCTTGCCTTTGTAGGCAAACTTGGCGCAGTGCTTGCCACTATCCCGACTCCTGTTGTGGGCGGTATTATGCTGCTGCTTTTTGGTATCATCGCTTCTGTGGGTATTGAGACGCTTATTAAGCATAATGTCGATTTGGCAGAGCCAAGAAATATGATAATCGTAGCGCTTATTTTTGTTTGCGCTATCGGCGGAATGCTACTTGATTTTGGTCTGGTTAGCTTTTCAGGCGTTGGTCTTGGAGCGGTAGTCGGCATAGTATTAAATTTAATACTGCCAAAAACCAAACATTATGAAGGATTTTAACGGTGATTTTAGGTATCGAAAGCAGTTGTGACGATAGTTCCGTCGCTCTGCTTGACATCAAAAGCTTAAAGCTTATCTACCATAAAAAAATTTCTCAAGACGAGCAGCACTCGAAATTTGGCGGAGTAGTGCCTGAGCTTGCGGCAAGGCTTCATACTGCCGCTTTACCGAAGCTGCTTGAAGAGATAAGGCCAAATTTCAAGGACATCAAGGCTATCGCCGTGACAAACGAGCCTGGGCTTACCGTAAGCTTGGTGGGCGGAGTTAGCATGGCAAAGGCGCTTAGTATCTCGCTAAATGTGCCTTTAATAGCCGTAAATCACCTTATCGGACACATCTACTCGCTATTTTTAGAAAGCGAGGCACGCTTCCCGCTTGGGGTGATGCTTGTTAGTGGCGGACATACTATGATACTTGATATAGATGAAAAGGGTGATATCAAGCTGCTTGCTTCGACTATGGACGATAGCTTTGGCGAGAGCTTTGATAAGGTTGCTAAGATGCTTGATCTTGGCTATCCGGGTGGTGCAGAGGTCGAAAAAGCGGCTAAAAACGGCAAGGAAAGATTTAGCTTTACCGTGCCGCTTCTTGGAGATCCTCGCATGGCATATAGCTTTTCTGGGCTTAAAAATCAGGTTAGAGTCGAGATAGAAAAGCTAAAAGAGAGCGGAAATTTAAGCGAGCAAGATATCAGCGACATCTGCTACGCCTTTGAAAATGCCGCTTGCAAGCACATCATGAATAAGCTTGAAAAAGTTTTTAAAGAGCGAAAATTTAAACGTTTTGGTGTGGTTGGAGGCGCAAGTGCAAATCTAAATTTACGCTCAAGAATCGAAAATTTATGCTCTAAATTTGAGTGTGAGCTTCTGCTTGCACCGCTTAAATTTTGTTCTGATAATGCTGCCATGATAGCTAGAGCAGGGCGTGAAAAATACCTGAAAAAAGAGTTTGTGAAATTTAACGATCTAAAGATAAATCCGCGTATTAAATTTGATGAGGCTTAATAAACTCGCACAGTTTTGACTTGGTTAAATTTGCTCTTTTATAAAAGCTAAAATTTCATCTTTTTGGTCTAAAAACTCTTTTGAGATAACGACAAATTCATTGCTTTTTAAATTTGAGGTTTGATAAAGCGGTGGATTTTGAGTTTTTAGATCTATCATCACTGCGCCCGCTTCGCTAGCCACAACTTCGCCTGCCGCGTTATCCCAGATCGAACTTGGGCTAAATCTAGCGTAAATTTCAGCTGTGCCCTCAGCGATTTTGCAAAATTTGATAGCCGAGCTTAAGCGAAGAGGCTCTAAATTTAGCTTTTGGCTGAGTAGAAGCGGGATTTGATTTTTGCCGTATCTGCTTATAGCCATTCGTTTTTGGGATTTGTTTGCTAAATTTTGCTTTGAAAATGAAGCGATCTGATCTTGAATAGAGCTAAAATTCTTAAGCTTTTCATAATGTGTGCCAAGACCTTTTGCGGCAAAATAAATTTCATTTGAGATAGGCACGTAAATCACTCCAAGAATTGGGCGGGAGTTTTGAATAAGCGCGGTACATACGCAAAATTCACCAACTCCGCTTATAAAATCATTTGTGCCGTCAAGTGGATCGATGAGCCAAAATTCGCTTGCGTTTTCATCTAAAATTTTCTCTTCCGAGCAAATAGGCAAGCCGCTTTTGCTTAAAATTTCAAAAATTTTATCGTTTGAGGCTAAGTCCGCTTGGGTTACAGGCGATTTGTCCGGTTTTATGTAAATTTCGTAAGCGCGTGCCTCATCTTTTTTATTAATAGGCATTAAAATTTCGCTACTTTGATAAAATTTCAAAATCTCTTTTCCGCCTTCAAAAGTGGCACTTTTAGCTAGCTCAAGTAAAAATTTCAGGTCTTTCATTTTAATCCAAATTTATAGATATAACATTGTGCAATCAGCTTAAAAATTTAAACTTTGCTCACTTTGATTTTTAATCAAGGGGGGGGGCTGCTCAGAGTTACGAGACCCGCTCCGCCCCCTTTACCCCCCCCCACATAGGGCGACGTTATAAGTTGCTGTGCTTTGCACAGGTTTAAAAATCAAGACGGCGTTCGGTTTGTCTCTCCGACATAAAGCTGTCTAGGACGAACGATCTTGATCGTATCTTGCTCTTTTAGCTCTATCCACTGACTTATCCAGCCCGGAGTTCTGCCGATAACGAAAATAACAGCAAACATATCATTTGGTATAGACAGTGCCTTTAAGATAAGACCGGAGTAAAAATCCACGTTCGGATAGAGGTTGCGTGAGATGAAATACTCATCTTGAAGCGCGATCTCTTCGATCTTTTTGGCGATTTTTAAAAGCTCGGTATTGATACCGATCTCATCAAACAGCTGATCGCACATCTTTTTAAGCACTCTTGCGCGCGGGTCGAAATTCTTATAGACACGGTGACCAAAGCCCATGAGTCTAAACGGATCGTTTTTGTCTTTTGCGCGAGCGATGTATTTTTCTACATTTGCGACCGAGCCTATCTCCTCAAGCTGGCGTATGACGCCTTCGTTTGCTCCGCCGTGCGCCCAGCCCCAAAGCGCTCCGATACCTGCTGATATGCAAGCGTAAGGGTGGGCGTGAGTTGAGCCAACCGTGCGAACGGTCGTGGTTGAAGCGTTTTGCTCGTGATCGGCATGCAGCATAAATACAGTATCAAGCGCCTTTACTTCGATAGGTTTTAGATCCACATGCTCATATGGATAGCTTCTCATCATGTAGAGGAAATTTTCCGTAAAGCCGCGGTCTAAATTTGGATAAATGATCGGAAGTCCGCGAGAGTAGCGGTAGCTAAACGCGGCTATGGTAGGGATTTTAGCAATTATACGCATAGCCATTTCGTGGTATTCTTCGGGTTTATCCATATTAAGATGATCAAAATAAAACGCACTAAGCGCAGAAACGCTAGCTTGCAAGATCGCCATAGGGTGAGCCTTACTAGGAAAAGCGTCAAAAATTTTAAGCATGCCTTCGTGTATAAACGAGCGCTTTTTAAGCTCAAGCCTAAAATCATCATACTCTTTTTCGTTTGGAAGCTCTTTGTTTAAAAGCAGGTAAGCAACATCTAAAAATGTCTTGTTTTCGGCAAGATACGCTATATCGTATCCGCGGTGCATAAGCTCGCCTTTAAGCCCGTCTATGTAGGTGATAGATGAGCGACACATCGCGGTTGAGGTGTATCCGCGGTCAAAAGTAAACATGCCCGTATCTGTAAAAAATGTCGATATATCTATGACATCTGGCCCCATTGTGCCTTGTAAAATCGGAAATTCGTAGCTCTTGCCGTTTCTGTTGTCGATAAGCGTGACTGTATTTGACATTTTGGCTCCTTTGGTTTACGTTTTTAAACTTTTATTTTTATAACCCATAATAATTTTAATACCTATGGTGACTATTATAGCCTGAGTTAGGCTTGCTAGTATGAAAGAGAAATAAAAATTTTCACTGATATTGTTTGACTTGTGAGCTATGGTAGCAACAGCTATGAGAAGAGTAAGCGGCATAGAGTGAGATAGTGCATAAAGTATCATTTTTTTAAAGCCTAAGATATTTAAAAATACAAAGCTAGAAATAATCCTAAATCCTATCATTACTCCCACTATCAAAGCCGCATCTTTTACCACTCCATCTATCATAAAGGCATTTAATTTAAACGTAGATCCGATGTATACGAAGAAAGTTGGCACTAAAAAGCCAAAACCAAAGCTCGCAAGCTTGTGAGGCAGGTCTTTTTTGTGATCAAAAAACGATGCGATAAAGGTTCCTGCGACAAATGCGCCAAACGCTATCTCTAAATTTAGATAGAGCATCAAAGCGATTATGCTGAAAAATAGTGCCATACAGAGCCTAATATCTCTTTCTGAGTTATCGTAATACGGCATTAAGATCACTTTAAGTTGAGGATACCACCAGAATAGAACATTTAAAATTTTAAATCCTATCATACTAAATATTAAAAATCCTACTAAATATATGATAGAAAATAGTAGCTCACTACCTGCTCCAAATTTCATATAAGCGCCCACAAATGTAAGCAAGATGATGCTAATAACCTCTCCTATGGATGCTATTAGCATGCCTATATTTAGCCACTCTTCTTCTCTGCCGTACTCTTTAAAGAGTGTAAATATCATGCCGACTGCCATAATAGGGATAATTAAAATAAACAATCTGTTTAAATCAAATCCAAAGGTAAGAAGTGCCGAGAGCAGGTATAGTATCAAAATATAGACAATTCCGGCTTTTAAAATCTTTTTGTCGATAGTAAAAAAGAGCTTAAGATCGACTTCTGTGCCCGCAAGAAACATAAGATAAAAAAATCCTACTTCGCTAACTATATGAAAGATGTCGTTATATCCTATTAGTCCTAGATAACCTGCTATAGAGCCTAAAATAATCTCAATAGGAGCGATTGGAATTCTTAGAATTTTTGAAAAATATGGTGATGTAAATATGATAAATGCTAAAACAATAAGTATGCTAAGTCCGCTTGCTCCGTCTGTTTGCAAAATCAAATCACCTTGTATTTAAATATTAAGCTTAAAAAACAAAAATTATATCTTAAGGTCGGTTATGTTTTTATTAATGAGCCAAACTTAAATTTGATGGTTTTAAGTTCGGCTTTTGACTTATTGAAAGAAATTTCAGTGGCAGATTGAGGCGAATTCAAACCCTCTTTTTTTAAGCTCTTCTATGTCGCGACTTGCTATTTCACCCTTGGTTGTTAGGTAGTCTCCTATGACTAAGGCTTCGGCACCATGATCAAAGACCTCGTATTGTCTATCACCTAAAATTTTCTCCCTTCCGCCAGCTATCATTATGCGAGTATTAGGCAGAGCTTCTTTGGTATCTCGTACTATTTTTAAGGCTTCTTGCACGCTTAGCATAGGTTGCTTTATTGGTAGGGCGGGGTGTGGGATAAAGAAATTTATAGGGCTTGAAAATGGCTCAAGCTCTTTTAGGCTGTTTCTAAAGCTAATTCTATCCTCGTTACTCTCGCCAAGCCCGTAAATTCCGCCCGTGCAAAGCATAAGACCGGCTCTTTTTGCATTTAAATTTGTTTGAAATCTATCATCCCAACTGTGAGTCGTGCAAATTTTAGGAAAAAATTCGCGAGATGTTTCTAAGTTGTGGTTGTAGCTAAAAACTCCTGCATCTTTTATCTCTTTTAACGCCTCGTAGCTAGCTTCTCCGTTGCAAGCTATAATCATTAGTCCTGGAATCTCTTTTTTAATTTGTCTTGCCGTGCGAGCTATAAATTCGACCTTTTTTCCTTCAAGCTTGCCAAGTCCTCTGCCTGATGTGACCAGACAAAAACCTAATGCATGATTTTTGGCGGCCATTTTTGCCTCGGCGACTACCTGCTCCGTAGATTTTAATGAGTAAATTTCTATGTCGGTTTTTATTTTAGCACTTTGCGTGCAGTAGCCGCAATCCTCTGAACAGTTTCCGGAGCTAACGGAGCAAATAGCGCATAACATTATTGTTTTCATATTTTATTCCTCGTAAATAAGGGATTTTAGTTTAAAATAGCCAGCAATTATACAAAATCAAATTTAAACCGGCTTTGAATTGAAGATATAAATTTAGCCCAAATTTACTTCAATCTCATTAAATTTTTCATCTTGAGGAGTTTTTATAAATTTAAAAACTTGGAAATTTTTATCTTGACAGCAAAGTAGGGCAAAAGTGAAATTCCCATATTTACGTCCGCAAATCTCGCCTGGATTTATGAAAAGAGAATAATTGTTTAATACCGCTGTAAAACTATGAGTGTGACCAAAGGCGATTATATCGGTATTTGCAGATAGAAATTTAGGATGGTGCATGAGCTTGATTGTTAGATTTTCAAAGTTAAATATATGAGGTTCGTTAAATAGTTCGAATTCCTCTTTAAATTTAGCCAAATGGTAGTCATTGTTGCCCAAAACCGCTGCATAAGGCAAATTTGAGTTTTTTAGATCCTTTAGCGTCTCAAGCTCAACGATATCTCCGGCATGAAGGATCAAATTTGCTTCGTGCTCTTTTAATATCTCAATCGCTTCACGTGCGATTTACGGTCTAAAATGAGTATCGCTTATTAGACCTATTTTTACCATTTTATCCCCTTGTTAATAGCTTTAGCTAAAACGGTTTAAAGGTGGATAGAATGGAGTTAGCCCTCTATCTGCACCTTTTGCTTACACTTAGTGCACTCGTGAAATGTTCCTTTTTTTAGCTCTTTTTTGATCATATCTCCGCCACACTCAACGCATTTATCGGCTACTGGTTCGTAGTTTGAGACGAAATTGCATTTAGGATAGTTAGAGCATCCATAAAATTTCCCTCGCCTACTTATTCTCTCTACGATATCGCCTCCGCATTTTGGACATGGCACATCTATCTTTTTTGGCTCTTTTTTTGGCTTTGGTGCATCTTGCGATTCTGTGCCTAAGGCTTCTTTTTCGCTTTTAATATTGCGTGAGTATTTGCATTTTGGGAAATTTCCGCAAGCTATAAATTCACCAAATCGCCCTTTTCTAAGAAGTAAATCGCCACCGCATTCAGGGCATTTTTCGCCGATCGGAGTTGCTACTTTTTGGCTTTTTATATTTGTTTTGCCACTTGAGATTTTTTCCATAAATGGATAATAAAATTCGCTTAAAAGCTTTTGCCAATCGACTTTATCTTCAGCTACGCTATCAAGCTTTTCTTCCATAACCGACGTAAATTCGCTATCAACGATATCGCTAAAGTGTTCTTCAAGCACGCCCATCATCGTAAATGCTATCTCGTTTGGTATGAGCTGCTTTTTTTCCACTCTTACGTAATCGCGCGAAGTTAGTAGCGATATGGTCGGTGCGTATGTGCTTGGGCGACCGATCCCTAGGCTTTCAAGCTTTTTAACAAGCCCCGCTTCCGAGTAGCGGCTTGGCGGCTCGGTAAAGTGCTGGCTACTTGATATGCTTTGCAAACTCATTTCATCGCCGATATTTAAATTCGGCAAAATTTTATCTTTGTCCATATCGCCGTAAGCTTTATAAAATCCGTCAAATAGCACTTTTCGTCCGCTTATTTTAAATTCGCCTTTGCTTCCAACAACAAATACGTTTTGTGTTTGGCTCACACTTGCGCTCATTTGGCAGGCTAAAAATCGGTTGTAGATGAGAGTGTAAAGCTTAAGCGCATCTTTTTCTAAAAATTTAGCCGCTATCTCAGGCGTAAAGCTTAAATTTGTCGGACGTATAGCCTCGTGAGCCTCTTGAGCTCCTTTGCTTTTGGTTGTATAAATTTTAGCCTTGCTTGGCAGGTATTTTTCTCCATATTCGCTTTTAATTATTTTGCGTGCCACTTCAACAGCCTCTTTGGCTAAATTTAAGCTATCGGTTCTCATGTATGTTATCGCACCCATAAAGCCTTCGTGAGTCTCTACGCCCTCGTATAAATTTTGAGCTATCATCATGGTTTTTTTAGGGCTAAAGCCAAGGCGATTACTTGCGCTTTGCTGAAGTGTTGAGGTCATAAATGGCGGGCTTGGCTCGGTTTTGCGCTCTTTGCTTTCGATTTCGCGAATTTTAAATTTGTCGTTTTTTAAAATTTCTACTATGTATTTTGCTCTATCTGGATTGGTTATTGTTAGTTTTTCTATCTTTTGAGTTTCAAATTTTATTAGCTCGGCTTCTAAATCTTTTTTAAATTTCGTATCAATCGTATAGTATTCTATAGGTTTAAACGCCTGAATTTCACGTTCGCGATCTACTATTATCTTTAAAGCCGCACTTTGCACGCGTCCTGCGCTTAGTCCTTTTTGAATTTTTAAATTTAAAAGCGGAGAGAGCTTATAGCCCACTATGCGATCAAGTAGACGACGAGCTTGCTGGGCATTTACGCTATCCATATTTATTGTGCGAGGATTTTTAAGCGCAGCATCGATAGCGCTCTTTGTTATCTCGTGAAAGACTATTCTAGGCAAGCTTTCTGGCTTTTTGCCTATTGCCATTGCGATATGATATGCTATCGCCTCTCCCTCTCTGTCCTCATCGGTAGCCAGATAGACCTGATCGGCGCTCTTGGCAAGCTCTTTTATCTCTTTTACTATTTTTGAATGATCTGCGCTTACCTTATATTCTGGTGTAAATTTTTCATCATCTATTTTTATGCCAAAAGTAGTCTTTGGCAGATCTCTAATATGCCCTTTGCTAGCGATGACATCGTAGTCTTTGCCTAAAAAATTTTTTATCGTCTTTGCCTTAGCGGGCGATTCTACGATGATTAAGTTTTTCATCAATATATACCTTTTGAAAATTTTGAAGTAATTGTATCAAAAAAAATATACAAAAATAAAATTTAAATTTTTCTCTCAAATGCTATAAACTTTTTTTAAAAACGCACGATATAGTTTTTGTGCGACAAGATGTCGTTAATAAAATTTAAAAGGATTTAAAATGAGTTTTCGTATTAACACTAACGTAAACGCTCTTAACACACATGCAAACGCAGTCGGTAACAATAGAATGTTATCTAACTCTCTTGGTAGATTAAGCTCAGGCTTAAGAATCCAAACAGCAGCAGACGATGCTTCGGGTCTTGCTATTGCAGATAGCCTTAGAGCGCAAGCAAGTTCTCTAGGTCAAGCTATAGCAAACGGAAATGATGCTATCGGTATTATCCAAGTTGCAGACAAGGCTATGGATGAGCAGCTAAAAATTCTTGAAACTATTAAGGTTAAAGCTACTCAAGCTGCTCAAGATGGTCAAACACGCCAGTCTCGCCAAGCTTTGCAAGCCGATATTGTTCGTCTTATGGAGGAACTTGATAATATCGGTAATACGACTTCATTTAACGGTCAGCAACTACTTAACGGAACATTCTCTAACAAAGAGTTTCAAATCGGTGCTTACTCAAATCAAGTTGTTAAGGCTAGTATTGGTGCTACAACATCAGATAAGATCGGCTTAACAAGATTTGAGAGTTCTAAGCTTTTAACTGCTAATGCTAAAGGTGCTATCGTAAGTCTTACATTCCTTAATGTGGATGGTGTCAATAACGTAAAGGTAGCTACCACTAAAATATCTACAAGTATGGGAACAGGCGTAGGTGCACTGGCTGAAAATATCAATAAAGTTTCAGATAAAACAGGTATTAGGGCTACATTTGATACTACTTGGATAGCAAGTGGTGCTATAAGCGGTGGTCTAATTAAAAGTTTTGCAATTAACGGTGTAAAGATAGGCGATCTTGAAGTTAAAGCAGGCGATAGTAATGGAGCTCTTGTAAATGCAATAAATGCCCTAAAAGATCAAACAGGAGTAGAAGCGTCAGTGGATACTCGAGGAAGAATGGTATTAACTAGCCGTGATGGACGTGCAATTCGTATTACTGGAATTAATATCAGTGCAGGATTGGGAGGAAAGAGAGGTTTAAGTATGTTTGTAGGACGCTTAAATCTAGTTCGCCTTGATGGACGTGATATTAAAATAAGTACTGGAGCAGCAGGTCTTGCACTATCTGCAGCATTTAGTAAAACACAAGCTAGTCATGGTGGAAATCAGCAATCAGTATCTTTAAGAGATATAAGAGGGCAACTAGATAAAAATATAGCTGCCGCTATGGGCTTCCAAAGAATGAGTAACGGAGTTATGACATCTAATCAAGCAGCAGGTGTTATGACGCTAAGAGGAGCTATGGCTGTAATGGATATAGCGGAGTCGGCTCAACGCACACTTGACTTTATTAGAAGTGACCTTGGTTCTGTTCAAAATCAGCTAATAGCAACAGTAAATAACATAACAGTTACTCAGGTAAACGTAAAATCAGCAGAGTCTCAAATAAGAGATGTTGATTTTGCCGCTGAATCAGCTAACTTCTCTAAATTTAACATTTTAGCCCAATCAGGAAGTTATGCAATGAGTCAAGCCAACGCTGTTCAACAAAACGTTTTAAGACTACTTCAGTAGTATTAAAAAATTTCTACGCGAAGCAGGATTTTATTAAAATCCTGCGAAGCTGGAAAAATGTTCTGGATTTATTCAGTAATCTAAAATATCCATCCTTAAGCTTTTAGGCTTAAGGCTTCCTCAAAATGTGTTAAGTTGCTTAGTTGTTAAAACTCAAAATTTTAAGCCTAATTAATTAGGCTTAAAATTTATATTATCTTCTAAATTTAAATTTTTCTTTACTATGACCTAAATCCGATTTATCTATAAGACCACGTTCTTTTAATTCTTTTATTAGATTTTTTGAAGCATTTTTTGTTGTTTCAATTTCGGCATTTAGTCCACCTGCAACTGAAAATAACCAATACTTATGATGCTCTACCCAGTTTGCCAGTTTTTTTGTCTTCTCTAATGCGGTATCACTTTTAGCAACTGAAATCTTTGCAAATTCAAGCTCTTGATAGTAGATGGAAATTTGGACGATTGTCTCTATATATTTTTTATATTTAGCTGATGACATAAAATCTTTAATCTTGTCTATTTTATTTGAAATTTTCAGAATTTTTGTGAAGAGTTTTTCTGTGATTTTATTCTCATTCTTGAGGTTTATTATCTCATCTATTTTTGGAACTACTTCTAAAAATACTTTTTCAACTTTTTCTTTGACTAGTTGCTGTATTTCTATCTTTTTTTGTATAAATTTATAAGCTTTTAGCAGATCTTTGTCAGCTCTTTTTTGGCTTACTTTATTTATATTTGGTAAATTCTTGAGGTTTTTATCTTTGCAAAGCTCTTGCATAGTCTCTAAAAATGGCTTTTCTATACTTCCGTTTATTCTAGCTCCACCTTCAGTGCAGTTATATGTAGTGATTTCTTCTTTGCCTGCATCCTCTATATCTTTTTCGTATTGATTTTTAAAGAGTTTCCATACATAAGTTGTTTTTACCTCGCCTTCTCCACCGTAAGCTGTAGTGTATAAGGATTCGTCTTGTTGAGTGAAAGCATGACCTGTAGCGTGAGATTTACCGTCAGGAGAAAACGCCAAATCTTGCCCTATTAATACTATATTTTTATGTCCCAAAGCATAAGCTAGTTGATATGCTTGGTTTGCCGTACTGTGCCCGATACCTAAATATCCATAATCTTTCATATCAAATACTAGCTCGCTTTGCTGTGGTCGCATAGTAAGAACCAGTTTCCTAAAAGGCAAAATGTTTTTAATTGTTTGTTCGTGTGTAAGTGATGCCACGATAAAGTGAATATTTTCATCAAACTTACCATATCTTTTTTTAAAGAAACTTGATGTGGCCTTAACTCTTTCAATAGATGTTACATAATCCGGTTTTATACCATGCTTGGCAAGTATAGGATAAGAGGCGTCAACGCTGATTACACTAACGTAAGGAGCAAATTTTTTCAGTGTAGAAAGTTGCTTGTCTAGACTTGGGCCGGTAGCTACAATTATTGCAGTGTCCATAAGCTTATGTCTTTTTCTAACTAAATCCGCATAAGCGTAGTTGGTTATCATGGCCGGTAAATTTTTTATATGCTGATCTATGCCTTGAAGCATATCATCAATACTATTGCCGTGCGATACTACCATTTGAGATATGGCTCTAGTAAAATCTTGGTTTATCTTTTGATAATCTTCGCTAAACTGATCGTAAAAAGGTGTGTGAATATGTAAGTTATAAATCTTAGCATAAGATTTAAATTCATTTTTTGATACTAAGAAATAAAATTGTGCGTATGTTGTAAATTCTGAGTAAAATAAAACCAGTCTTTCACTAGCAAGTTCTTTCGACAGATCAACTAAGTTTAAAACTATATATATTATTTCTATGCTTGGCTCTACCACTATTATTTTTTGATGAGTTTCGTTTGTTAAAAGGGCTTTATACAATATGCCGTTGCCGAGTCCGTAAAAATACATAATTGGGTATCTTTTGTATTTATCTTCTATCTCATCTAATGTTTTTTCTATATCTTTTACTGGGTTTTCGTATACATATCGTAAAGTTTTATTATTTATGATATTTATATCTATCGGGTCTTTGCCTATAAATACCTCGTAATCTCCCTGGTCGTCCATTCCAAAAAGCTTAGCGGCTAAAATTTCATCTTGCTGAAATAAAGCTTGAAGGTTTTTCTTAAATATAATATTTTGTATATTTTTACTACTTTCTTGATAGATATTCTGTTTGTCTGTTTTTTTGGATTTGTTTTTTACGTTTAAGTCTTTTAGATTTAGTTCTTGCTCTAATTTTTTAGCCATTTTTATCTCCTTTTAATAGTCGTCTTTAGTAATCTTGTTAGCAAATTCTATACCTCTTTTAGCTGTTTTGCCTAAAATTTCTTTTTTAAATTTAGGATGAAGCCCATATCCTGGACGAACGCTTCTTATATTTTCTTCAGTAAATTTCTCTCCAACTTTTATATCTTTGCTTGCATAAAGCGAGCGAGCAAAATTACGGCTTTCACCACCTGAGATAAACTGCTTTTTGCCAAGCAAGGCTTCAGCATCTCGCACTGCTTTTACCATCTGCGCAAATTCGGTCTCATCAAGCGAAAAAGCATCATCTACGCTTTTTATATCTTTATTTAGTATGAAGTGCTTTTCGATTATGCGTGCACCTAAACTCACTGCGACGATAGGAGCAACGATGCCTAAAGTATGATCGCTAAAGCCGATTTCCACGCTAAATTCATCTTTTATGGTAGGTATATTTAGTAAATTCATCTCATTTAATGGCGCGGGATAGCTTGAAGTGCATTTTAAAAGAGCGATTTTGTTATTGCCGACATTTTTGCAAATTTTAACGATATCCGAAATCTCTTCGTGAGTTACGATGCCTGTTGATATGATGATCGGTCTATTTTTCTTCGCGACATACTCTACAAAATCATAATCAATCGCTTCAAAACTTGCGATCTTGTAAGCTGGCGGATTAAACTGCTCTAAAAACTCCACGTCATCTTTACAAAATGGGCTTGAAAAGCAGATTAATCCCTCGTTGCTAGCCACATCAAAAAGCTCCTTATGCCACTCTCTAGGAGTCATTGCCTGCTCGTAAAGCTCGTATAAATTTCGCCCGTCCCAAAGCCCGCCGCGTATCATAAAATCCTCTTTCTGAGAATTTAGCGTAAGGCTATCGGCAGTATATGTTTGTAATTTTATCGCATCGGCTCCGGCGCGCTTGGCTGCTTTTATCGTTTGAATCGCTGTCTCTAAGCTTCCTGAGTGGTTGGCTGAGAGTTCGGCGATGATAAATACGTTTTTATTTGTATCAAAATTTTCTATTTTCATACTCTTTTTACCTCTAAATTTGCTCTTTAAAGCCTTAAATAGCTCATCTTTGTCATAAATTTTAAAGTCAATTTTTCATAAAGCGCAATGGCTTTTTCGTTGAAATTATAAGCGCATGAATTGAGCCTAAAAACCTTTAGCTCGCTAAACGCATAGTTAATTATAATTTGCATTAATTTTGCGCCTTGATTTTTTAAATTCGGATTTGCATAAAGTCCGAATTCGCACTCCTCATCGCTTATGTTTATAAAGTCGATCACACCGATAAACTCGCCATTTTCTTCGACCAAAAAGTAAAGTCTATCAGAAGCGCTTTTTAAGCTGTCGATAAATTTAAGATGCTCTTTTAAGGTTATATTTTTTGAGCGCATAAATTTCGCTACTCGCTCATCGTTTCGCCAATCAAAAACCATCATCTTTTGCTCTTTTGTAAGCTCGGTAAAATTTATAAGACGGATCATATCTCCTCGCTTGTATAGGCTTTATATCCGTTTTCTATAAGCCATTTATACATCTGTTTTTGATTGTTTGCAACCATAACCGCACTGAAATTTGCGCCCAAAACAAGCGCTTCATTTACAAGAGAGCTTGCCGAAATGATAAGATCTTTACTCTCGTTCATTAGCCTTGCGATTTGATTTGAGTCGGTAAAAAGAGTTAGGTTTTTATAGCTTTTCTCAAGCTTTTTAAGCGCATTTAAATTTGCATTGGCACTTGTTGTAACAAGGGCTATTTTTAAATTTTTTTCAAGTAGTTTAAGCGCTAAATTTGCACTCAAATTTTTGCTGTCAGTTCCGCCAAGTGCGATAAAAACATCATAAATTTTCTCTCTTTTTATCTTTTTTTCTTGATAAAATTCATCTCTTACCAGCATAAATTCTTGCCCGCACCAAATTTCACAAGCGGGAGGTAGTAAATTTTCATATTTTTTAGCATTGGCAAATATATTTACGTTTAATAAAATATCGCAAAAATGGCTCTTATACTCATCATCAAAGCTTAAAATTTTAACTCCCGTAGCCTCTTTTATCGTCTTTTCATCTTCGTAATTAATGCCGTAGTGATCGATGATAAGAAGTTCAAATTTATGAGTGTTTATAAGACTTATTAGCTCATCTAAATCATTTGTTTTAAGAGTAAAAACAGGGGAATTTATCTCGTTTATGAGCGAGCCTTCAAAATTTATGCAAGCAAAGCTGATGTCTTTGAATTTCTTTGCAAGAACAAGATCTCGCCTGATGTGTCCGTGTCCGATAGTTACGGAGCTGTCAACTCTAATTAAGGTTTTTAAATTTGCAAGTTTTTCAAAGTTCATGATTGATTTTATAAAGTTTTTTAGCAAATTCGAAATCTTCAATAGTATCGATATCACATACTAAATTTCGCTTTAAAATAAAGACTTTTGAATGCGGTTTAAACACCCATTTGCCTTGTAACCATGCATCACGTTTGCCAAAGTAAAATTGTCCTGCATCATGATATGCGGGTTCTAGATCTTGCGAGCGAGTGCTGTTATATTCAGGATAAAACATACTTGCTTTTCCATTTAAATCTATTTTTATAGCGCGTTGAATCGGAAAAGAAAATTCGCAAACAGAAAATAGATATTCGCATTCACTTGCTTTAAATTTATTATACGCTTCATTTAATACCTCTCCTTTTAAAAGCGGAGCGGTAGGATATAAGCAACATACCGTTTTAAATTTATCTCCCATTTTGATGCAGGCATCTTTTATAACATCGCCTGTTGAAGTAAAGTCGTCGCTAAGGTTGGCATCTCTTAAAAATGGTGTTTTGGCACCAAATTTTCGCGCAACTTCAGCTATCTCCTCACTGTCAGTGCTTACTATTACTTCATCAAACACTTTTGAACTTAGAGCCGCTTTGATACTGTAAGATATTATAGGGTTACCTAAAAAATCTTTGATATTTTTATGCGGGATTCGCTTGCTTCCGCCTCTTGCTGGTATGACGCATAGGTTCATATGCTGCACTTTGGATTTGCAAATTTAGCAAGCACGTCAAGCAGAGTGTCTGCTACAAATTTCGCATCATCCATACTCATGCCTTGATGACACGGCAGGCTAAGCTCTGATTTGTAAAAATCCTCTGTAACCTTTAGCTCAGTTTCGCCATAAAGTTGCTTGTAAAAGCTAAATTGATAGGTAGGCTTATAATGTACCTGAACCCCCACTCCACGATCGTGAAGCTCCGCAAAAATATCTTCTTTAGCGCACCAAAGAGTGCTAAAAAGCAAGATCGGATAAAGATGGCGCGAGCTTTTTTTGTTTTGAGGAATTTTTATAGTGCTAAAGTATGGATTTTTCTCAAATCTTTCGTCGTAAAACTGCGCTATACTCTCTCGCACAGCTATCATTTCATCAAGCCTTTTAAGCTGATTTAGCCCAAGTGCGCAAGCTACGTCGCTTAGGCGGTAGTTGTATCCAAGCAGGCTCATATCGCTGTGCCAAAGTTCGGTTTTAGAAATTCCGTGACTTCTATATAGACGCGCTTTTTTGGCTATCTCGTCGTCGTTTGTTACAAGCGCACCGCCCTCAAAAGTAGTGATAGGCTTAATCGCATGGAAGCTAAACACGCTTGCGTCCGCATGGCAGCCTACTTTAACTCCTTCTATGGCGCTACCAAGCGCATGTGAGGCGTCATCAAGCACTTTTATGCCTTTTGCGCGAGCTATTTTCATGATCTCTATTATGTTTACGCTATTTCCGCCAAAATCAACGGGAGCTATGACCTTTGTTTTTGATGTGATTAGCTCAGAAAGCTTGTTTTCGTTTATATTTCCGTCAAATTTGATGTCGCAAAATTTAACCTTAGCTCCCGCCATTAAAGCTGCGTTTGCCGTTGCCGCAAAGGTTAAAGGCGTAGTTATGACCTCGTCGTTTTCTTTTACGCCAAGAGCAAGATATCCGACGTGAAGCGCAGAAGTTGCCGAATTCATTACTACTGCGTGTTTTACTCCGACATATTCGCAAATGGCCGCTTCAAATTGAGCCACCTTATCTCCGCCTGTTAAAATTTCCGCTTGCATAGCTTCGCAAACGGCTGCTATATCGCTATTTGTGATCTGTTGCTTGCTATAAGCTATCATTTATCATCTCCAAAAGACCCTCTTTATCAAGCCAAATCTTATTAGTATTTGAGCTGTATTCAAACCCGTCTTCTACAAGCTTGCCTCTTTCGCCAAGCGCATTTGTCGAAAAGTCTTGTATAGTCGCAAACTGAATGGACGGGCTTATCACGTAGTGGTCGCTAAATTCGTAAGTTAAGTGCGCATCGTCTTTTCCAACCATCACTTCATGCATTTTCTCTCCCGGCCTTATGCCTATGATTTTGACTTTAAGCTCAGGCGCAAGGGCGCGTGCAAGATCAAGCATAGTCATTGAAGGAATTTTAGGGATGAAAATTTCTCCACCCTTCATGCGCTCGAAATTTTTAAGAACGAAATTTACCCCTTGCTCAAGAGTGATCCAAAATCTCGTCATCTGCTCATGCGTTATAGGAAGCTCTTTTGCACCTTCTTGAATGAGCCTTTTAAATAATGGCACTACCGAGCCTCGAGAGCCCACGACATTGCCGTATCTTACGACACTAAAGCGAGTTTTTTTACTGCCTGCTATGTTGTTTGCCGCGACAAATAGCTTATCGCTAGCAAGCTTGGTCGCTCCGTATAAATTTACAGGATTGCACGCTTTATCCGTTGATAGTGCGATCACTTTATTTACTCCGCAAGCAAAGGCTGCGTCAATGACGTTTTGAGCGCCGTTGATGTTTGTTTTTATGCACTCCATCGGGTTATATTCGGCTATGGGAACGTGTTTCATCGCGGCTGCGTGAATGACAAAATCAACTCCATCCATCGCGGTTTTAAGCCTCTTTTCGTCTCGCACGTCGCCGATAAAATATCTCATCGCGGGATTTTTAAAAACTTGAGCCATTTCGTATTGCTTAAGCTCGTCTCTTGAGTATATAATTAGCCTTTTTGGCTTAAAATTTTTAAGCAAAATTTCGGTGTATTTCTTGCCGAAGCTTCCCGTTCCGCCGGTTATAAGAATAGATTTTTCATCAAACATACAGCATCCTTAAGTTTAAACACCACAAGCAAGAACGATACCAATTTAAACTTTGCAAATTTTGTCTAGAGTTTTTTTGTCAACTAAATTACCATAATCTTTAGTTGAAAAATGCTTAGGGATTTTGATGTAGTTATCTCCATAAACCATTTTTAAATACTTATCAAATTCTTTTGGTATCGAAAGTTCAAAATTTTTATAAGGATATCTAATAAACTCTGAAATCATTTCTTTTGGTATGTAGAAGTACTTTCCATTATATCCTAAAACACCACATTTTCCATAATCATTATAAACATTTATATCTAAAACCATTTTTTCAATTTCATTGTCGCTAACTACTATCTTAAAAATTTCCCCAACCTTTCTTACTATATCTTCTTTTTCAAATTTCACTACTTCAACTTTAAATTCTTTAAAAAATTTAGGTAATTCTTCTGCCAAAAACTCTAAATTTTCATATTTTAAAACCATAATATCAACATCAGATACTACGCTCAAACTTCTTTTTCTTAGCATGCAAAGCAAAGATGATCCGTCTATAAAATAATCAATATTGTTTTTAATAAAAAATTCATCAAGTTTTTTTACTGCATTATCAGTAACTATATCTCTAGTTGGTGTAGAAAAAGAGATGTCTTTTTCCGATAAAATTTCTATTTTTTCTCGATTTACACCTAGGCTTAAGAGTTGTTCTTGCATATCCTTTGCCCATACACCACCTAAAAATACTTTGTCGAATTTTAAATTACAAATATTATTTGCTGCAAAAATTTCAATATCTTCAAATTTATTTCCAACAATTTTTAAATTGTTTTCTATAAAACCTATAATTTTATAGTTTGGATCTTTGCTTAAACTTCTATATATAGCTCTACCTGCTGCACCTATGCTAAATATTAAAGCTTGTGTCATTTTTTATACCTTTAATTTTTTGTAATTTTAATTAATTTTTTAATATAATTTTACAAGAAAGTTTTATAAAAGGAGATAAATATGCAAGAAAAAATAGAGCAAACGATTAAAAAGACTATAATGAGTTTAAAAGACGATGTCGGGGATTTAGATGATCAAATTTTTCTTTTCGGTAGAAACGATGCATTATTTGATAGTGTAGGATTAGTAGGTTTTTTGATAGAATTGGAAGAGAAGATTTATGATGAATTTGGTAAGAATATTACTTTGGCTGATGAAAAGGCAATGAGTCAAAAAACATCGCCGTTTATTAATATAAAAACATTAACTAAGTACATACAAAAGTGTTTAAATGAATAAAAATATCTTAATAACCGGCACAAGTAGAGGAATAGGAAAGGCTCTAAGTATCGGCTTTTTAGAAACTAATAAAGTGTTTGGTTGCAGTAGAAGTGATAGCGACATAGAACATAAAAACTATAAACATTTTTGCATTGATGTTTGTGATGAAAATAAAGTTATAGATATGGTAAGGGGAATAAAACGTGAGTCAGGAAAGATTGATGTGCTTATAAATAATGCAGGAGCTGCCTCTATGAATCATTTGCTAACTACAAATTTAAATAGTGTAAATGAACTGTTTAACGTAAATTTTATGTCCACATTTTTATTCACAAGAGAAGTAGGCAAAATAATGAGTCGCCAAAAATATGGCAAAATAGTTAACTTTTCAAGTGTAGCAGCAGCTTTAAATTTAGAAGGAGAAGCTATTTATGCAGCTGCAAAAGCAGCTATAGAAAATTTTACCAGAACTAGCGCTAAAGAGCTGGGGAAATTTAATATCAACGTTAATGCTATTGGTATATCTCCTACCATAACAAATCTTATTAAAGCTGTACCAAAAAATAAAATAGATGAGTTGTTGGAAAAACAAACTATAAAAAATTTTTGTGAATTTGACGATATAAAAAATACGATTGACTTTTTGATAGACGATAAAAGTAAAATGGTAACAGGACAAATTATATATTTAGGCGGTGTATGGTGAGCTTTTTATTAAAAAACTTTAGCGATTTTTCAAAAAAAAATGCTGTTATTCACAATAATAAAATTTATACTTATGAAGATCTTTTAGCTAAAATAAATGAATTTAAAATCAAACTTAGTGATATAAAAAGCGGAGAAGTTGTAGGTCTTATAGGCGGATACAGTTTTGAAAATATAGCTTTGTTTTTAGCGCTTTTTTTAAATAAAAATATTATAGTTCCCATAAACTCAAATATCGATTCGGAAGTAGAGCAGCGGCTAAAAGAAGCATTTGCAAACAAAACGATAACTTATAAAAACGGCTTGATATTTATAAAAGATTTATGTGAAAAAGAATCCAATATTTTAATAAAAAAGCTACAAGATAACTATAGTAGCGGACTTATATTATTTTCTAGCGGTAGCCTGGCAAAGCCAAAAGCTATAGTGCATAATCTTGATAATTTAGTTTTAAATTTTAAGGATAAAAAGCCAAAAAATTTAAAAATGTTGTTATTTTTGCTGTTTGATCATATAGGAGGCTTAAATACTCTTTTAAATGGTCTTGCCATGGGCGCTACGCTTATTATAGCAAATGATTTTAGTACTGCTAAAATTTGTGAATTGATAGAGAAATTTGATATAAATGTATTGCCTACTACGCCTAGTTTTTTAAATTTGCTTTTAATCAATAAAGATTATGAAAAATTTGATTTAAATTCACTAAAATTGATTACATACGGCACTGAAAGAATGGATGATAACATACTTAAGCGATTAAAAGAAGTATTTAGTAAAGTTAAATTTATTCAGACTTTTGGAACAAGTGAAACTGGAATTATGAATACTAACTCCAAATCATCAACGTCTACTTTTTTTAATTTAAACCCAGACGAGTATAAGATTGTAGACGGTGAGCTTTATATAAAAAGTAAAACCGCATTTTTGGGATATTTAAATGCAGATAATTATGATGATGACGGATGGTTTAAAACTGGTGATTTGGTGGAAGTTGGAGAAAATGGTTTTTTAAAAATAATAGGACGTAGCAAGGAGATGATCAATGTTGGAGGCAACAAACTTTTAGCTGGTGAGGTTGAAAGTCTTATTTTACAAATTCCAGATATAAAAGATGTATTGGTTTATGCTGAAAATAATGCTATATTGGGTCAAAACGTGGCTTGCGATGTAGTTTGTAATTTGCAAAAAGACGAAGTAAAAAATTTAATCAGATCTTTTTTAAGAGATAAAATTCCTAGTTATAAAATTCCTGCTAGAATAAACGTTGTTAATAAAATCGATATGACAGCCAGATTTAAGAAAGATAGGCGACTTAATCGCTAAGCCCATTTTATACTATATGTCTTTTTAATTTTTTTTAGCAGATCTATGGTTGAATTTTCTAAATTTAAAAAATCTTCTTTTTTTAGTGCTAGATAATAAAATTCACTGTCTTTTTTTATTTGCCTAAATCCAAAAAATAAGTTAAAATTTAAAGCATTTTGATTATTTATTTTCACATTTGATTCTATTGTGTCTATTTTTTTAAAAGCATTTTCAAAAAATATAAACGCACAAAGTAATTTCAATATAGCATCTATATCATTTTTATAAAATATTCCCCATAATCCGTTGACTAGACTGACTCCGCCCACTACCGAGTTGCCGATCGTAATCGCAAAATATTGATTATTTTTTAAGTTTTTAATCCAGTTTATATGCGAGTTTAAACTGATTTTATCCGTATTTTTACTAGCTTCTCTTACATGCTTTAAATTTCTTATAGCTAAAATTTGCTTACTTGTATCGTAGTCTAAATTTATGTAGTCGCAAAAGCAAATTTCTCTCATATCGCACGTGCCTTTTCGTTTATCTCTTTTAAATCCTCTTTATCGTCTATTTCGCAAACAAATCTATTGTCTACTCTAACTTCTTTTATAATTATTTCACTTAGCATACTTACAAAAACATTATCATAATAAAGTTTTTTATTGCTAAAAGCTTCTTTAGGGAGTGATTTAATGCGTTCTTTTATTAAATTAGCATCATTTTTTGTAAAATAACTTATTCCAAAAAGAGTAGGTAAATTTTTATTTGACGGCTCTATTCTTGTTATACGATTATTATCATCACAAGTTACTATCCAATCATTTTTATTATTTATCTTTCTTATTGTAGTATAGTATACCGATGTATCTGTAATTTGCAATATGTTTTTTAACATCACAACATCCGCATCTATAACGAAACTATTGCCGAAAAAATCCAAGGCAAGGCAGAAAGAATAAAGATTGTTTAAAGTATCAAATTTGTCGTTATGTATCAAATTTACATTAAATTTTTCTTTTAAATATTCAAAATCACTAGCTTTGTATCCGGTTATTATGTTTATATCATCTACGCCAATATCATTTAAAAATTCTATAGTTCTTTCCAGATTGACTCTGCCTGCTATTTTTAAAAGTGATTTATGTTTATTTACGGTTATTTCTTTTAGTCTAGATCCTAGACCTGCTGCCAAAATTATAGCATTCATCTTTATCATTTTACATTACTCATTACAGAACCTAGCATTATTAAAATGGCACATATTAGCAAAAACGTGGAAAATGTTTCACCGGTAATAAAACCAAATATTATAACCCAAGCTGAATATGATATGTTGAGTCCCATCGCCTTCAAAGCGCCTATTTTTGCTATTGCTTTATAATAAAATGTATATGAAACGGTTGCAAAAAATGCTGCAATAACAATTAATTCGTAATTTATTATATAGGTATTTTGCTTATTTTGCATTATAGAAAAGATTAAAAAAGCTCCAAGAGCAATAGATGAACTAACGCCTTGCCTGATAAATAAAGCTACTTTTTCGTTTACATTATCTTTTAGTGCCAAATTTATGATGACGCACTCACTTCCCCAGCACATGGCGCAAAGGAGTCCGAAAACAACTCCTAGCAGATTAACGTCTCTAAATTCTATATCGAATATGAAGAGTAATATGGTAAAACTAACAGCTATAAATAACCCTAAAAATCCTATTTTGCTAAGCTTTTGTCCAAGCAAAATTCCAGCTATTATGACGCTAAAAGCCGGATAAAGACTACTTAAAATACTTGCAAGAGGGGCTTTGGCGTAATGTATGCTTAGTAAAAAAGAGATCATACCTAAACCCCCTGCTGTGGAAGCTATTGCTATAACTAGGAGTTGTTTCTTGTTTAGTAAAAGATTTGTTTTTGAAATTTTTAAAAAAAATCCTATAAACAAAAAACTTGCAAAATCATGTATGGCAACTAGAAGTAGAGCAAAAATTTGCACTTTTGATAGCAACAAAGTATCTATTGCCCAAAAGATACCGCTTAGTATTCCGAATATCAAAAATATTTCCTTTGTAAAGCATCATTTAAACGCTTTTGTCCGTATTCTAAATAATTTTGCTCGTTGCTTGTTTTGGCTATGGACCAAGCACTCCATAAAAGATCCATTAATCCTTTATAAATTTCTATTTTTTCTAGTTCGTCTTGAGTTGGATCGTAATATTTTAAAAATTTATCTTCTTCTTTTTTTGATAAATTTCCTTCAACAAAAACAGATGCCAAATCCCAACACGGATCGTTTGCTCCCGCGTATTCCCAATCTATCAAAACAACTTCATTATTATCTGTTATCAATATATTTTCAGGCACTAAATCTCCGTGTGTGGGCACTAATATTATATCTTTATCGTGATATTTTCGGTTTATATTGTAAATTTCGTCTCTTAAAAACCAGAAAAGTTTTAATCCGTCTTGAAAATTAGGTATTAAATTAGTAGATGCTTTTGATATTTGTATATATTTTTGCATTTCTACAAAAGGGTTAAATTCATATTTTAATTTAATTTTTAAATTATGTAAAGATTTTAAATGTAGTGCAATTTGAGGTAAAAAATTTGATATATTTTTTGGAGTTAAATTTATAGCGTTTGATAAAAATTTAGTTATTTTTGTCCCAGAAATGCTATCAAAATATATAGTTTCTACACCAAAACCGAATTCGTGCATTTTATTTTGTATATAAAATTCTTTCTCACGGCTAATAAGCTCATTGGAGTTAATTCCTGAAATTCTTAATACAAATTTCTCATCATCGGTCGACGTAACAAGAAAATTGATATTAGTCATTCCTCCAAGTAGGCTAATATTTTTTACTTTTAGTCCGGTAGCTTTAAAAAAAATATCTTCTTTGTTCATAATTTTTTAAAAAAGCAAATTATATACCAAATTTTATGTCGTATAAGAAAACAATTAACCAATATTCTACAAATTACTTCAAAATCCTAGGCAGCGTTATACCTTCTTGAGCTTGATATTTACCCTTTTTATCGGCGTATGTCACTTCGCATGGTTCATCGCCTTCTAAAAATAAAACTTGCGCTATGCCTTCGTTTGCGTAAATTTTAGCCGGAAGCGGGGTTGTGTTTGAAATTTCAATCGTGATATGCCCCTTAAACCCCGGCTCAAACGGCGTTACGTTTACGATGATGCCGCAGCGTGCGTAAGTACTCTTGCCAAGGCAGATGGCTAGCACGTTATCAGGCATATTAAAATACTCGACCGTGCGAGCAAGCGCGAAGGAATTTGGCGGAACTATACATACATCGCCAACAAAATCAACTACGTTTTTCTCGTCGAAATTTTTGGGATCAACTACGGTGCCGCCTATGTTTGTAAAAATTTTAAACTCATTTCCAACGCGTATATCATACCCATAGCTGCTGACGCCGTAGCTAACGACACCTTTGCCTATCTGCTCTTCGCAAAAAGGCACGATCATTTTGTCATTTAAACTCTTTTCGCGTATCCATCTATCGCTTTTTAGACCCATTTATAGCTTCCTTTTTAGTTTCTTTGGATTTTATCACAACTTCTTTTAGCTATCGTTAAATTCGCTCTAACAAATCAAATTTTCCAGAGCCTCGCTTATGTTTTCATGCCCAAATTTAAACCCTTGCGCAAGCAAATTTGCAGGATAAACCTTCTGTCCTTCAAGCAGAATCACGGCTCCTTCACCAAATTTAAGCTTGAGTGCGAAATTTGGCACTTTGAAAAAGGCTGGGCGATTTAGCGCTTTAGCGAGTGAGGCGGTAAAAATTTTATTTGTTATGGGATTTGGCGAAGATAGGTTGTAAATGCCTTCTTTTTGGCTGTTTATCACAAATTCATACGCTCTTGCAAGATCGCTTATAGCTATCCATGAAAATCCCTGCTCGCCGTCTCCTAAGATCCCGCCAAGACCAAATTTAAAAACAGGAAGCATTTTTTCTAGCGCACCGCCATTGCCAAGAACTACGCTAATGCGAAATATCGCAGTTTTAACGCCAAATTCTTTTGCTTTATTTGCTTCGCTTTCCCACTCTTTGGCAAGCCTTCCTAAAAATCCATCATCGTATCTATCTGAGCTTTCGTCGTGTTCCTCGCCGCTTTTATATACGCCGACAGCCGAAGTTGAGATGAAAATTTTTGGCGGATTTTTTAGAAGGCTCATGGCTTTTACTAAATTTTTAGTTGTATTAATCCTGCTTGAATAAAGCTCTTTTTTATACTCCTCGCTCCATTTTTTAGAGATATTTGCACCTGCTAAATTTATGATGACATCGGCACGTTCAATGGCTTCTTTAAGCCTTTGCGTATCGTTATACAAAGCTCTTTTTATAGGCACTATCTCATGGCCTTTGCTTGCTAAAAATTTACTTACGTAACCGCCTACAAAACCGCTAAGTCCGTTTATAGCTATCTTCATGCTTTTTCCTTTTTTTGTATTTTATCATCATTTGTCTGGGCTGTACGGATTTAAATTTTATAAAATATAAAAATGTATAAAATCGCTATAAAAATTTTAGAAAAATGCGTTTTAATTAGTATATAAGATTATATTTTATATTATCGCTGAATATTATTTTGATAAAAGGAAAAACAGAATGAAAAAGATAGCTTTTTTAAGCCTAGTTGCGGTTTTTGCACTCGGTGCGGAAAATTTACTCGTAGGTGCTGGTGGTGGATATAAAAAACCTGTAACCGCTGTCATTGAAAATCTTAAAAAAGATGGTCTGAATGTGGAGGGTGCGTTTGCCAATATCCAGCAAATTACTATTCAAGCAAAAGAGGGTAAAATGGCTGTAATCGTGGGAGATGAGGCATTTTTAAAGAAAACCGACCTTGAGATAAAAGGTTATGAGAGGCTTGGAAAGGGTACTTTGGCTCTTGTAACTCCAAAGGGTAAGACTATAAAAGACATAAGCGAGCTTAAAAATTTAAATCGTATCGCAATGCCTGATGCTAAAAAGGCGATTTACGGTATCCGCACGACAGAATTTCTTAAAAATTCAAATTTAGAAAAAGATGTCGGCTCAAAAATGCTTGCAGTTGCAGGCGTGCCTCAAGTGGTGGCTTACGTGCTAAACAACGAAGTTGATGCAGGCTTTATCAACTCAACCGAAGCAGAAGCTGGAAGAGGCGAATTTGGCTCGGTTATCTATGTAGACGAGAGCCTTTATAGCCCTGTTTTTATAAGCGCAGCTAAGCTTGCAGCGTGCGACAAACACGCAGACTGCGGTAAATTTATAGATGAGTTAAAGACCGAGCGTTCAAAGGAGATTTTTGCCAAATTTGGACTTAAGTGATCTTGCGAGCCTTAATTGGCTCGTTCATCCGCTTATCTTAAGCGCAAAGACGCTTTGTATAACCTTCATTTTCTTCGTATTTATCGGGCTTCCGATAGCTTATTTTTTAGCCTTTTACAAGGGCAAATTTAAAGCGGTCTTTGAAGCGGTTGTGATGTTTCCGCTTATATTTCCGCCTATCGCCACTGGCTTTTTGCTGCTTTATTTGCTGGGGCGAAACTCATTTTTGGGTCAAATGCTAAATTTGCAGATAGTTTTTAGCTTTAGCGCTCTTGTTGTGGCTTCTTTTTTGGCAGGACTTCCGCTTTTGGTTAAGCCCGTTGCAAGCGTGCTTGAGAGCTTTCCAAAGAGCCTCATTGAAGCAGGGCAGAGCCTTGGTAAAAATAAATTTGAAATCGCGCTTTTTATCATGATACCAAACATCTTTAGAAGTGTTGTTTCAGCACTAATCCTTGCGCTTGCAAGAGGACTTAGAGAGGTTGGTATCACTTTGATGCTAGGTGGAAATATCGTAGGCAAAACCGACACCATCTCGCTTGCTATCTTTAACGCAGTTTATGACGGAGAAAACGAGCGCGCACTGATTTTAAGCCTGATTTTAGTCGTTTTAAGCCTGTTTATGTTTGGATTTATAAATTTTCTGGGACATAGAAAAAACTTTTAGTATTTTTTTGATACAATAAACTGCTATTTAAAAATTTATAGGAGAAGTTTATGAAAAAAGATGACATCAAAGAGTTGATCGAATTTTTCAACGAAATGGATATGAATAAGATCAAGATAAAAGATGGTGATTTTGAGATCGAACTTGAAAAATTTGCCGATTGTTGTGAGCTTCCTAAACCGACAGCCCCAGCCCCAGCCCCAGCCCCTACTCCTGTTAATGTCGTCGTAAGCTCGGAAGTGAAGCAAACATCAAGTGCTAAAGAGAGTATAAAATCGCCTATGGTAGGAACGTTTTATATGGCCCCAAGCCCGGGTGCGGCGCCTTTTGTGAAAGTGGGGCAAAAAGTAAGAAGAGGCGAAGTTATAGGCATTATTGAAGCTATGAAAATCATGAACGAGATTGAAGCGGAATTTGATTGTGTTATCACAGAGGCTCTAGTATCTGATGGACAACCTGTAGAATTTGGAATGTCTTTATTTGGAGTGGAGAAAATTTAATGGAGATCAAAAGAGTTTTAATCGCAAACCGCGGCGAAATAGCGTTAAGAGCCTTGCGAACAATCAAAGAGATGGGCAAAGAGGCGATCGTCGTTTACTCCACTGCTGACAGAGATGCACTTTACGTCAAATACGCTGATGCTGCTATTTGTATAGGAAATCCCAGATCAAGTGATAGCTATCTAAATATTCCCGCTATTATTTCCGCAGCCGAGATAAGCGAAGCTGATGCAATATTTCCTGGATATGGTTTTTTGAGTGAAAATCAAAATTTCGTTGAAATTTGCTCTCATCATAACCTTAAATTTATAGGCCCTAGTGTAGAGGCTATGGCTCTAATGAGTGATAAAAGCAAGGCAAAGCAGATGATGCAAAGAGCGGGTGTGCCTGTAATACCTGGTTCTGACGGAGCCGTAGCTGATGTAAAAGCGGCTAAAGAGCTTGCTAAAAAAATCGGCTATCCTGTTATTTTAAAAGCTGCCGCAGGTGGTGGCGGACGCGGTATGCGTGTGGTAGAAAAAGAAGAGGATATAGAAAAGGCGTTTTGGTCTGCCGAGAGCGAAGCTATGAGTGCCTTTGGCGACGGGACAATGTATATGGAAAAATATATCTTAAATCCGCGCCATATCGAGGTTCAAGTAGTAGGCGATAGCCATGGAAACGTAATTCACATAGGTGAGAGAGACTGCTCTATGCAGCGTAGACATCAAAAATTGATCGAAGAGAGTCCAGCTATATTGCTTGACGATGATACTCGCTCTAGACTTCATGAGACAGCCATCAGAGCAGCTAAAGCGATAGGCTATGAGGGTGCTGGAACATTTGAATTTTTAGTGGATAAGGATCTGAATTTTTATTTCATCGAGATGAATACGCGCCTTCAAGTCGAACACTGCGTTAGCGAAATGGTAAGTGGAATAGATATTATAGAGCTTATGATAAGGGTTGCCGAAGGTGGTGTTTTGCCAAGTCAGGACAGTATAAAGCTAAAAGGACACTCTATAGAGTGCAGAATCACTGCCGAAGATCCAAACAGTTTCACTCCTTGCCCAGGAAAAATAACAAAATATGTCTGCCCGGGCGGACGAAATGTGCGCATGGATAGCCATATCTACCAAGATTACTCTATACCTCCTTTCTATGATAGCATGATAGGTAAGCTGATTGTGTGGGACGAGGATAGAAATAAGGCGATTCATAAGATGAGAGTTGCGCTTGAACAGCTTGTTATACAAGGCATAAAGACGACTCGCGATTTTCATCTAGCAATGATGGAAAATAAAGACTTTATAAATAATAACTACGACACAAACTACTTATCAAGACATTAAAATTTTGGCAGGGTTTTATCTCTGCCAAAATAAGCTTCTTATCTGCATTTCAGCTCAATTTATAAAATTTAGGCTAAATTTATATAAAAATTTAGAGGAGAATTTATGAAAAAATACACTCTTATTACTGGTGCAAGTTCTGGTATAGGGCTTGAAGCGGCAAAGGCTTTTGCTAGGCGTGGCGAAAATTTGATTTTGATAGCCAGGAGAGCTCAAAGACTAGAGAGCTTAAGAAACGAGATTTTAAAATTTGCTCCTATGGTTGATATAATCATTAAAATTTGTGATCTTTCAAAGATAGAAAATGTCTATAAAATTTATGATGAGCTAAAAATTTATCAGATAAAAACATGGATAAATAATGCCGGATTTGGTGATAGCGCGGCTATAGGAAGCCAAAATTTAGAAAAAATGGAGCAGATGCTTGATCTAAATATAAAAGCTTTGAGTATATTTTCAACTCTTTTTGTGAGAGATTATCAAAACGTTGATGGCACTCAGCTTATAAACGTATCCTCTGCTTGCGGATATAGTATGGTTGATAGCTTTGGGGTATATTGTGCGACTAAATTTTATGTAAGTGCATTTACTGAAGCGCTTTATAGACAGCTTAAGTCAAATAATGCAAAAATGAGTGCTAAAATTTTAGCTCCCGCAACGACACAGAGCGAATTTAAGCAAGTTGCCATAGATGCTGATGAGTACGATTATGCTAAAAATTACAAAAACTATCACACAAGCGAGCAGATGGCGGAATTTTTACTAAGGTTATATGATAGCGAAAAGTGTGTGGGTTGGGTAGATAGAAAGAGCTTTGATTTTGTATTAAGAGACCCTATTTTTGTTCACGTAACAAAGGTTAATATCTCCTAATAAGTAAGCGTGATAAGCGCTTACTTATTATCTTAGATATTTTATATCCGCTTTTGCTCTTAGCTTATTAAAATATTCGGTCACTACGCGGTCTTGTTCAAAATTATAGATAGTTGACATGACCTCGTTTTGAATATCTTGAAAATTTGGTAGAACTTCGCCTGATTTTAAATTTACTAAAAACATCTCAAATCCGCTAGGAGTTTGGAAAATTTGAGTAAAAGAACCGTTTGGAGTTCTATTTAAAACAGCTCTTAGCTGAGGCGGTAATTGTTCACTTTTTAGTTCCAAATTCTCTGTATTTACATCTTGGCGCATGCTCATAGGAGATGCTTGTATCATCTCTAAAGAGTCTCTGCTTTGAGCTATGTATCTAGTCATTTTTATCTGGTTAAATTGTAAAAACATCTGCGGGTTTTGCTCAAAATAGGCCTTTGCAGCCTCCGGAGTAACGTTAATTCTGGCATCTTTAAATATATTTTGATAGAGCTTTTCTTGCTTTATTCCTTTTGCTACGTCTTCTTTAAATTTCGCATAATCCACTCCTTGCGAGATTATGGTATTTCTTAGTTGCGATACGTTTAGCCCGCTTTCTTGAGCGATTTTTTTTATTTTTTCACTAATTTCAAAGTCGTTTGCTTCTATTTTAAGTGCTTTTATCTGAGCTTTTTCAAGCCTGTCCTTAATCAGGAAATTTAAAGCATTTCTCTCGTCCGTTTTTAGAATTTGTGAAGTTTTATATAGCTCATGAAGGGTTATAGGCTCGTTTTCAACTACTGCCGCAATGCCATTTACCATCTGGGCGAAGGCAAAATTTAAGCTCAATAAAAAAGCTACAAAAAAGATCTTTTTTGACATATGAAACCTTTGTTTAAGTCTAAAATAAATATAATTGCTGGCATTATAACATTTTAATATTTAAGTTAGATAAGGCAAAATTATGATAGTTACAAGATTTGCCCCCTCGCCTACGGGATACCTGCATATCGGAGGGCTTAGAACAGCGCTTTATAGTTATTTGTATGCTAGAAAAAATGGCGGCAAATTTTTACTCCGCATAGAAGATACCGATTTAAAAAGAAACTCGCAAGAGGCTACAATCGCGATCAAGGAAGCGTTTGATTGGTGCAACTTAGATCACGATGGTGAAGTTACCTACCAATCCAAAAGATTTGACGTATATAAGGCTTTCGTGCAAAAGCTTCTAGACTCAGGGCATGCTTATAAATGTTATATGAGCAAGAGTGAGCTTGACGAGCTACGAGCTCAGCAAGAAGCAAGAAAAGAAAGACCTAAGTATGATAATAGATATCGTGATTTTACAGGCACTCCACCTGAGGGCATAGATCCTGTAATACGTATCAAAGCTCCGCTTGACGGCGAAATTTTGATAGATGACGGTATAAAGGGCGAAGTGAAATTTAGAGTTGAAGATATATTGGATGATTTTATAATAGCTAGAAGTGACGGCACTCCTACTTATAATTTTACCGTTGTTGTCGATGATGCTTTAATGGGTGTAACTCATGTAATAAGAGGCGATGATCATCTATCTAATACTCCAAAACAGATAGTTTTATACGATGCGCTTGGATTTGAGAAACCAAAATTCTTTCATGTGGCTATGATAAACGGCGAAGACGGCAAAAAACTAAGCAAACGTCACGGAGCAACTGATGTAATGGAGTATAAACGTATGGGCTATCTGCCTGAAGCGCTTTTAAATTTCCTTGTGCGTCTTGGATGGAGCCACGGCGATGATGAAATTTTTAGCATGGAGGATATGTTAAAATATTTTGATCCGCATGATATAAACAAGAGCTCAAGTACATATAATGCTCAAAAACTGGACTGGCTAAATGCCCATTATATCAAGACCTTGCCTTATGATAGACTTGCAAAAGAGATGATGGAATTTGGGATTGATTTTAAATCCATACCAAAGGGCGAAGTGCTTTTAAACTCGCTTCGTGAACGCTCGAAAACTTTGGTTGAGATGAGCGATAGTGCAAGAGTGATAATAAATACTCCTAAGGTTTATGATGAGAAAGCTTATGCTAAATTTATTAACGAAACAAGCTTGAAAATTTTGGCTAAATTTGGTGAAATTTTAAATGAAAATTTGGATGCCAAGGGATATGAAGAGCTTACTAATAAATTTCTTGAAGCAAATGGAATTAAGCTAAAAGATCTAGCTCAAGCGCTAAGAGTCAGTTTAACTGGTTCAAGCGTATCACCATCGATTTTTGAAGTGCTTGAAGTGCTTGGAAGCGATGAGGTTAAAAATAGAATAAAAAACATAATAAAGGAATAAAAATGGCGCACGTAACAAAAGAAGAATCGCTTGATTATCATATAGGTGGAAAGATAGAGATAAAGGTAAAGACTCCTTGCGCGACAGCAGAGGATCTATCTAAGGCCTATACACCGGGTGTTGCAGAGCCTTGCAAAGAGATAAGTAAAGATAACGAACTTGCGTATAAATACACAAATAAGGCCAATTTAGTTGCTGTTATTACTGATGGTACAGCTGTTTTAGGACTAGGCGATATCGGAGCGGTAGCTGGCAAACCAGTAATGGAAGGCAAGTCTGTTTTGTTTAAAAAATTTGCAAACGTAGATGCTTTTGATATCGAGATAGACGAGAAAGATCCTGAGAAGATAGTTGAAATTTGTAAAGCTATAGCCCCTACTTTCGGTGGTATCAATTTAGAAGATATCAAAGCCCCTAAATGCTTTGAAATAGAAAGAAAACTTCAAGAAGCTGTAGATATCCCTGTAATGCATGATGATCAGCACGGAACAGCCATGATAACTAGTGCAGGGCTTATTAATGCGATTGAAATTTCAGGTAAAGATATAACAAAGATAAAGATCGTGGTAAGCGGTTCAGGAGCCGCCGGTATAGCATGCGCCAGAATGTATAGGCTGCTTGGTGCTAAAAATATAGTTATGGTTGATAGTAAGGGTGTGCTTCATGACGAAAGAGATGATTTAACGACCGAAAAATTAGAATTTGCTGTAAATACGACCGATAGAACTCTAGGCGATGCTATGAAGGGCGCTGATATGTTTTTAGGGCTTAGTAAGCCAGGAGTTTTAACTAAAGAGATGGTAAAAACAATGAATCCTGAACCTATAATCTTCGCACTTGCAAATCCTACGCCTGAAATCTTCCCTGAAGAGGTTAAAGAGGTAAGAGATGATGTGATGATGGGAACTGGTAGAAGCGATTATCCAAACCAAGTAAATAATGTACTTGGCTTTCCTTTTATTTTCCGTGGAGCGCTTGATGTCAGAGCCAAAAAGATAACAGAAAATATGAAAATGGCTGCAGCAAAAGCTCTTGCGAAATTAGCTAAAGAGCCTGTGCCTGCTGAGGTTTGCAAGGCTTTTGGAGTAGATGAGCTAAAATTTGGTAAAGACTATATCATACCAAAGCCTTTTGACAAACGCGTGCTTACAGCTGTAGCTCCGGCAGTAGCGCAAGCTGCGGTAGAAGATGGAGTGGCTAGAGTAAAAGATTTTGACATAAAAGCCTATATAGAAACACTTGAAAAAGGCTTTTAATATGAAAAACATCAAATTGATTTCTCATCCCTTAATAGAGCACAAATTGGCGATTTTAAGGGATAAAAGCACAGAGCCTTTTCAGTTTAGAATGCTAGTTGACGAGATAAGCTATTTGATGATTTTTGAAGCGACCAGAGATCTAAAGTTGCGCGATGTAACTGTAGCAACTCCGGTTGCAAATACTACAGCTAAAAAACTAGCTACTAAAATTATGATATGCCCTATTTTAAGGGCGGCTCTTGGTATGCTTGATAGCGTATTTAAGATAATTCCGGATGCTAGTGTGGGATTTTTGGGCTTTCAAAGAAACGAAAAGACAGCCGAAGCCGAGTTTTTTTATGCCAAACTCCCTCAAGATGCCACAAATAGAACCGCTATTATAATTGATCCTATGTTTGCTACCGGTGGAACTGCGATAGATGCGGTTAAATTTCTAAAACAAAACGGAGTAAAAAATATCAAATTTATATCTATTATCGCAGCTCCTGAGGGTCTAAAGAGATTTAGCGAAATTTATCCAGAAATAGAGGTTTATACGGCGGCAATAGATGAGAAGCTTAATGAGAAAAACTATATAGTCCCTGGTCTTGGCGATGCGGGCGATAGAGTTTTTAATACACTATAAAGGAAATTATAAAATGAAAAAATATTTTACCTGTTTGCTCTTGGCCTTTTTTATGTTTGGTTGTGCAACAACTTCCGAGCCAAAAATCTCAAAAAATGCGGAAACAAAAGAGTATTCAAGTATGCTCTATGCTATGAAAGTAACTAGCGATGATGGTTGGCAGACCGCCTCTATGATAGATAGTGATGATAGATCATATAGTTTAAAAAGGCAAAAAAGCGCTACAGGGATATTGTTAAAAAATAGTAAAATTAGTGTCCATATAAAGGGGAGCTTCGCTCTTTTCCAAAGCGAAGAAGGAGAGATGATCGTCTTAGAAGAGCCTAAATAATCTATTTGGGACTAAAATAAATTTATAGGAATAGATATGAAAACCGTTGTGATTATGTCGCATCCGTATTATAAAAATTCTAGGATAAATAAGGCTCTTTTTGAAGTAGCCAAAAGCATTAATAATGTAGAAGCAAGGCATCTAGAAGAGCTTTATGGGCATGATGCAAGCAAAATTGATGTGATGGCCGAGCAAAAGATCCTTGAAAGTGCCGATAAAATAGTATTTCAATTTCCGATGTTTTGGTTAAATGTCCCTGCTATGCTAAAAGCATATATGGATGAAGTTTTTACTTATGGCTGGGCTTATGGAAGCACCGGAGACAAGCTTAAAAATAAAGATTTTTACGTAGCTGTTAGTCTTGGAAGTTCCGAGTCTGAATATTCAAAAGAGGGCAAAATAAAGTTTAGTTTGGATGAAATTTTAATTCCTATTAAGATAACTGCAGGCTATTGTGGCATGAATTTTAAGGGCATATTTGTAAGTGGTGGAGTTTATCGTATGAATGACGATGACATTACAAATTGCTCTCAAAGATATATTGAACTACTTAAAGGCAAGTAAATTTGATATGTCAGAGCTTCTTAGCCACTTAAATTTAAGGAAGTCTTTTTGATATTTGGCAAGATAGATTATCTTAACTTACTTCCTTTTCATATATTTTTAAAACGCTACACTTTAACAAGTTACTCTAAAAAAACAATTGAGTTTAAAAAGGGTGTTCCAAGTAAGCTAAATAAAGACTTGCGTGCACGCCGTATAGATGCTGCCGTGGTTTCTAGCGTGGAGAGCTTTAAAAAGCGATATAAAAAGCTAAATTTTGGAATTGTTGCAAAAGACGAGGTAAAAAGCGTATTAGTTCGTAAAAACTCTATTTCAAAGTCTGATCCCGCTTCTGCTTCATCAAATTTGTTGGCTAAAATTTTAGATATAAAAGGCGAAATTATTATAGGAGATAGAGCGTTAAAAGCATATCTTAATGAAGGTAGAGATAAATTTTACGATTTGGCTCAAGAGTGGAAAGAGCGCACAAATTTACCATTTGTTTTTGGTCGATTTTCTTGCACAAAAGATTATCAACTCTATAAAAACTTATCTCGAAATTTTCTAAAACAAAACATCAAAATACCAAACTATATATTAAAGCAGTATGCTGATAGCAGAGGCGTTAAAGGCGAAGATATCAGATGGTATTTGAAATTTATAAGCTACAAGATAGATAAAAAAGAGCAAAAAGCACTTAAAATATTTTCTAAAGAGGCTAGATTACTCAAATTTAAGCGCCAAATCGCTTAAATTTGAGATAAACTGCTTAAGCCTCATCTTGAATAACAGGAGTAAACTCTTCCCATCTAAGCTTTGTTTTTGCTGTCGGCATCTTGCTTTGGAACGGCTCTTTTTTCATAGATGCTACGGCAACACTATCGCCTTCGGGTTTAACAGGCGCTTCAACTGCCAATAAAACTCTATCGATTTGTATTAAAATCTCCACTAGCTTAGCGTAAGAGTTGAAAAAATTTGCACTTTTATGCTTTTGCAAAAGTGAAGCAAACTCATCTGCAAAGTTATTTACAACCTCTTTAAATAGTTTTTCGCTAATGTTGTTTGCGCCGTTAATCTCGTCGTTTAAAAATGTAGCCATAATGAGAAATACAAATCCAATAAAATCTTCACTATCTTTGCAAATCTCACTATTGCGGCGATAAGGACTGAGTTTCAGGCACTCTATAGTTCTAAGCCTGGCCGCTCCATCATCTCTTCCGTCCTCGTAAAATGAGGCGTTAAGAGGTATGTTTGAGTAGGCGAGATCAAATAAAACCTCGTTTTGTTCTTTTAAAAAAGCATCAAAATCAAATGCTTGTAAATTTTTAAACGCCTGATCCATCTCTTGTGTTAATGGATTTTGCGCTAAATACTCAAGTTGACTCTTCCATATTTTAAATTTCTCATCATTTTCATGAAAAAATAAAGGAAACGATAAAAATTCATAAAGGTATGCGCGCGCTTTTGTTATATTTTTATCCATTTAATATATCCTTGTGCATAGCTTCGATTTGTGCTTTTACCATTACTTTTGCCTTGCAATCGGAGCAGCAATATAGAGTTTTTAGCTTAACCGGATCGTTTGCAAATTTAGGCGACATAATCGCAGCGATTTTTTCGACAGCCTTTTTGGTTGCAAATTCTTTGCCACACTCTATACATGCGAACAATTCATCTTTTGCAAGTTCGTTGTATACGAAGTATTCAGGCTTAAGTTCTATTTGACCTCGTTTTAATACTATCGTATCTTCCTCCGCACAACTTAACTCGCAATATCCGCAGTTGGTGCAGATGCTTGGGTTAAACATTATCGAGTTTGTTTTACTATCTGCTACTAAGGCGCTTACGTTACACGCTCCGACACAGCTTAGGCATAGAGTACAGCTGTCGCGGTTTATCTCTACTGTTCCGTAGCTGATATTTTCTCCAGTTTTTACTACTCCTAGGTTTTCGTCTCCGACAAACCACTCTAAGCGTTTTGCGAAAATTTCGCGCTTAGGCATAGCGTATTCACTCATTGAATGCTGCGAGCCATCTATTAAAGAGGCTCTTTGTAAAGCATCTTTTAGTTCGCTTTCATTCATCGCTACCTCAATTGCCTGGCGGTTAAATTTGATGTTATAAATTTGATTGACGATTAAGATTGCATCTTTTGTGCCTTTACTTGCAAAGTCCGTATAAAAGATCACGCTAGAGCCACTCTCTTGCAAAAGAGTCATAAAGTGAGATTCATGAAGCCATTTTTCTCCCTCTATTGCAAATGGAAGCACATTTTGAGGTAGCTTTAGACTTAATTTTTCTAAATTCATTTTCTTTGGAATTATAAGCGGAATTTTACCTTTGTACATCTTTGCGGTATCTACAAACGAATTTCTAGGCATATGCGAATAATCAAGCGCTCCGCTAGGGCATACGCTAATACATCCCCCACAGCCCAAACAGTCTATATGAGAGAATACAAGGTGTTTTGTCTCATCTTCTTTTAGTATCGCTACCGTAGGGCATACTTCTGCACATCTGCCGCAAATTTCTTGTCTGCGCTCATGGTATTGACAGATTGTGGAGTCATAGCTTATATGGGTTTTGTATTTAAAACTTGGACTTTTTTCGTTTAGTAAATTTAAAGCATCCTCATCGCTCATATTAGCTATTTCATAACAGCCACTCTGTTTTAACATATAATCTCTTGCGTTTTCAACGAGTAAAAAGTCGCAATCTATCTCGAATTCATCGTTTGCGCGAAGCACTATGACGCTTAGTTCGCCAGCTGCACCATATAAAAATTTTACTTCAAAGTGAGTAAGCTCAATAACTTTAAATCCGTTTTCTTTAAGTAGATTAGCTAAATTTTCACGTCCTATGTTGCTTACTAATACTACGTTTTTACCGACGGTTTTTTCATGATCCACATCTCTTGCCAGATCAAATGCATTTGCTCTGGCCTCATATAGTAAAAGCGTATTTTTAGCCTTATCAAGCACGCTATCTTCGCTATTTTTTAAGTAAAAATTTATCTCGTTAGCTACTATATTTGCCTTTAGTTTTGGCGAATTTGACACAAGGTATTCGCCCTCTTTTGAGATATCAATCTGCTCATTTAGCATAATGGTATCGTCAAAATCGTTATAAAAGCCAAATTCTTTCATTTTTTGTTCTCCCATTATCAAAAACTACTGCATTTTATTATTTATGCCATTAATAGGTACTGAATTTTTTAATCTATTTTTTATATTAAAGCTAAAGATTGTTTTAGTTTATGATACAATTTGTGCAGTAAAACAAAATTACTTGGAGAGTGCTTTATGAGCAAATTTAAGAAACTTCCGCAGATTGATAAGATATTAAAATGTCCAGAGTTTAAAGATAAAATTTCGTCTTTTGTAACCGAGTTTGCAAGAGATGAGATAGAGTTTCAAAGAGCTCAAATTTCACTTGGCAAACCATGCGCCGAATTTGAAAAAATTATAAAAAATATCCTAAAAAGATATGAAAAATTTCAAAGATCATCACTTCAAAAAGTGATAAATGCAACCGGTGTCATAGTGCATACAAACCTTGGAAGAAGCGTTATAGACCAAGAAATTTTAAATAGAGCCAAAGATATTATCTGCTCATATTCAAATTTAGAATATAGCCTTGATAAAGGTGCTAGATCTAATCGTTATGACTATGTCGGATCACTTTTGGCAAATTTATTTGGTTTTGAAGATGCTATTGTAGTAAATAATAACGCAAGTGCTGTATTTTTGGTGCTAAATACCTTTGCAAAAAACGGCGAAGCCATTATCAGTAGAGGTGAACTGGTCGAAATCGGAGGCAGTTTTAGAGTACCTGAAGTGATGTTAAATTCAGGAGCAATTTTAAAAGAAATAGGCACTACTAACAAAACAAATATAGATGATTATAAGAGTGCTATTAGTGAAAATTCCAAAATGATTTTAAAAGTGCATCGCTCAAATTTTGATATTGTAGGTTTTAGCGAAGAAGTAGATATGAGCGAGCTTTCAAATTTGGCTAAAAAACATGAGATATTGGATTATTACGATCTTGGAAGCGGATATATAGGTAGTTTGCCTTATGGGCTTGAGCATGGAGAGATTAGTTTGGCAAGCCTGGCTAAAAATGGAGTCTCGCTTGTTAGCTTTAGTGGGGATAAGCTATTTGGCTCTGTGCAGTGCGGAATAATTTTAGGCAAAAAAGATCTGATAGAAAAGCTTAAGAAAAACCAACTTTTACGCATGCTTCGCGTAGATAAGGTTATAATTTCGATTTTAAGCGAGAGTGTAAAGGCGTATATAAACCGTGAATTTGAGCTTGTAACCACTTTAAAACATCTTTATAAAAGTATTGACGAGCTTAAAGAGTTGGCAAATAAAATCAACTCAAATTTAAAATCCCAGCTAAAAGTAGTAGACACTAAGACCTTTGTAGGCGGAGGAACTATGCCAAATAAGGCTATTCCTAGCGTGGCTTTAGCTTTAGGTGGTGATGCAAATTTAAATGAATTGAAATTTAGAGAGAAAAATGTGATCGGTCGCATCGAAAATGGAGAATTTTTACTTGATTTAAGAAGTGTTTTGGATAGTGATTTAAAGGAGCTCATAAAAGTAATAAACGAGATAGGAGAAGCGAATGAATAGCTTGATAATAGGAACAGCCGGGCATATAGATCATGGTAAGACAGCCCTTATAAAGGAGCTAAACGGCTTTGAAGGAGATGGACTTGAAGAGGAGAAGAAGCGTGGCATCACGATAGATCTTAGCTTCTCAAATTTAAGCAGAGGCGATTCAAATATCGCTTTTATCGATGTGCCTGGTCATGAAAGCTTGGTTAAAACCATGATAAGTGGCGCATATGGATTTGATGCATGTTTATTTGTTGTAGCGGCGGATGACGGACTTATGCCTCAAAGCTTAGAGCATTTACAAATTTTAAATTTACTTAGCGTAAAGTCTTTGATAGTCGCGATAACAAAGAGTGATTTGGTTTCTAAAGAGCTTTTAGACCAAAGAGAGAATGAGATAAGAGAGGCTATAAAAAGCTATCAAAATCTTGAAATTTTAGAAATTTTTAGAGTCAGTATAAAAGATAAATCCAGTATTGACGAGCTTAGAAACTATCTTTTTACTTTACAAGCCAAAAAACTTAGCGAAGATGGTGTTTTTCGCTACTACATAGATAGGGTATTTAGTGTAAAGGGTATCGGAAATGTCGTAACCGGAACCGTGATAGAAGGAAGTGTTAGGAAAAACGAGAGGTTATTTAACTACGGTGCAAACAAAGAGGTGCAGGTTAGAAGCGTTCAGATCCACGATCGTTTCGTAGATATGGCTCATCAAAGCAACCGTGTGGCATTAAATTTAACCGGAATTGAACTAAGCGAGCTTAAAAAGGGTCAGTTGCTAAGTAAAAAGGGATTTTTTAGAGGCTTTAAAGAAGCTGATTGTATAGTAATTGCAAAAAATTTAATACATAATGAAAGCGTTACTTTTTGCGTGGGAGCTAGATCAATTAGTGCTAAAGTGCTGATTTTAACTCAGAAAAACGATAACTATTTCGTGACATTTAAATTTGATAAGGATATGTTTTTAAAATTTGATGAACCTTTTGTTTTGATAGCCAATTCTCGTGTGATAGGCGGCGGAAGGGTCTTAAATCCGATAAACGAACCGCTTAAAAAACAATTGAAAATCGAGTTTTTAAATTTCTTGCTCAAAAAGGACTTTGTAAACGCATTTAATATACTTAAAAATTCGCATAAAAATGGCTTTGGTATCATATCTTCGTATCAAAGATTCGGTCTTAATCATGAAGAGGCTTTAAAAGTAGCAAGGCAAATTCCAAATTCATACGTAGATGAAAACGCTCTAAACATCTATGATTTAAGTGCCATAGATAGGGTAAAAGCAGTAATAAAATTTATGATAGAAAAAAATCAATATGCGATATTTTCAGCTACATCAGTGGCTTTAAAGCTAAATTGGGCAAGCGAGGAGCTGTGCCAAAGGGCTATAGATGAGCTAAAAAGTGCGAATCTGATAGCTCAAAATGATGGCGTATATACAAAGATAGGCATTGATATAACGGAACTAAAGGTAAAGATAGAGGAGAGAATTTATAAAATTTTAGAGAGTGCAAATTTGGCTCCAGATGCACCTTATAATATCTATGATGAGCTTGAGATAGATAGGATCACAGGAGATAATGCGCTTAAAAAACTAACCGGAATAAGCCGAGTGGTAAGGCTGGCGCACAATCTTTTTGTAACTACAAAAGCTTTAAACGAGGCTTGCAAAAGACTAAGAGAGATCATCAAAAAAGAGGGTTTTGTAAATGTGATAAATGCAAAAGAACATCTAAATTTGAGCAGAAAATATGTAATAGCCTATCTTGAATATTTAGATACTATGCCGGATATTATTAAAAAGGGTAACGATAGAGTTATCAAAAAGTGATTGCATATCCGTTTAAAAAAAATTATTATAATCCTCGAAATTTTAACAAGAAGGTAAAAAATGAAAAAAATTGTTGTAACTTCTTTGGTTGCTGCTAGTGCGGTTTTTGGTGCGAGCGATGATCAGATAAAGGATTTTTATAACGCTATGATAGGCGGAAAACAAGGCGTAAGTATTACAGTAAGCGATCGCCAAAAAGTATCTGATAAATCAGATATAGAGGTAGTTACCGTAACTATAAGTGATGGCAAAAACTCTCAGCATGATGTAGTATTTACAAAAGGTGATTTTTTATTTCCTGAAATTTTCGATCTAAAAGAGCACAAATCATACTCTAGAGATTTCCAACAAAAGATAACTGTTAAAAATTTAGCCGCAGTTTATAATAAAGAGGATAAGAAAAATATCATCTCCTTAGGAAATGACAGCAAAAAGCCTACTATAGTAGTTTTTTCGGATCCAGAGTGTCCATACTGTAGGGCCGAACTTGATAAGATAGAGGGTACTTTAAAAGAGTCTAATGTGCAAATCATACTAACTCCAGTGCATGATACAACAGCTCTTCAAAAGAGTTTCTTGGTATATAAAGATACGGCAGCCGCAAAGAGCGATAGTGAAAAGATAAAGGCTCTAAGAAAATACTTTGCGCCTGATTATACGGTAGATCAAAAAGCTGTAAGCGAGGATGATGTTAAAAAAATGGATGAGCTTCGCACTAAATATCTTGCTGCAGGTGTTAGAAGCGTACCGTTCATAATCAATCTGGAAGATCTTAAAAAATAAAAAACTAAATTTATAAGGCTTTGATTTTTTCAAAGTCTTTGTATCCATTTAATCGTAAATCAATTTCAGCTGCCAATAAATTTAATAAAAACATCCGATAAACTATTTTTAAAATTTATTTCTATTCCTATAATTATTTTTTTATATTTTTAAATATATTTTAAGAATAATACTTAATACAACTTCTTTACTATTTATAATTATAAGATATGCTAAATTTGCATAAAAAGTTTTTTAGGGCTTTTGCTACGAAAAGCTTTTTATTTGGAGATATTTTTATATAGAAATATGCCAAATTTGAATGTTATATTTTGCTTTTAAATTCTTTAATGAAAGGAGAGGGAAATGGAGGGATTAAGACGAGAATTTCTTAAAAAATCCCTAAAGATGGGGGCTGTTGGAGCAGGTGTAGTTGCTACTTCAGTTGCTACCGCTAGTACCGGTGGTAGTCTAAAATCAGACTCCAATGGTGTAGTTGTAGGAAAATCAAATAAAAAAGAGGTGCTCTATAAAACGAGCAAAGAGTGGGAATATTACTATAAGATCGCTTATTAAGGGAGAAAACTATGAATGATGCGCGTATAGGAAGACGTTCGTTTCTAAAGCTTGCAGCCCTTGGAGCGGGTAGCACTGTAGCTTTCGGAAAGAACGAAACAATAAGGGGAGTCACCAATGAGGAGATTAAAAATCCTTTTGAGGGCTCAAAGAGGGTTAGAACAATTTGTTCGATCTGCTCGGCTGGCTGTGGTATAGAAGCAGAGGTTAAAGATGGGGTTTGGATACGCCAAGATATGGCTATGTATCACCCAATATCACAAGGTAGTCACTGCTGCAAAGGAATCGATCAGATCGATCTTACAAAGAGTAAACAACGCATCAAATATCCGATGAAGAAAGTTAACGGCAAATGGGAGCGCATTAGCTGGGAGACAGCTGTTAACGAAATCGGCGATAAGATGCTTGAAATTCGTAAAAAACATGGACCTGACTGTGTTGAGTTTTTAGGTTCGGCAAAATTTAGCAACGAGCAATCTTTCTATTTTAGAAAATTTGCGGCATTTTGGGGCACAAACAATATAGATCACGTTGCACGTATTTGACACAGCGCATCAGTCGCCGGAGCGGCGAATACTTGGGGTTATGGCGCTATGACAAACCACTTTGGAGATATTGCAGCGAATTCTAAGGCTATTATGGTTGTAGGAGCAAATTCTGCCGTTGCAAACCCTGTTGGAGGCATGAAGCACTTCCTTCAAGCTAAAGATAGAAATAATGCAAAATTAATAGTTGTTGATCCGATCTTTACTAAAACAGCTGCTAAAGCTGATCACTATGTGAGAGTAAGACCTGGAACCGATATAGCATTTGCTTACGGTATGCTACATCTTATATTTAAAAACGGATGGGAAGATAAAGAGTATATAGGCGATAGAACTTACGGAATGGATGAAATCCGTAAAGAGGCAGAGCACTGGACACCTGAGGTTGTTGAAGACGTTACGGGAGTGCCGGCTGATCAGCTAATCCAGGTAACTAGAATCTTTGCTACTACAAAGCCTGCCGCTGTTGCTTGGTCTTTGGGACTTACACAACACTCAATAGGTAGCTCTAATACGAGAATTTTCCCTATTCTTCAATTAGTGCTTGGTAACGCAGGAAAATCTGGCGGCGGATGTCAAATCATTCGTGGACATGACAACGTTCAAGGTGCTACAGATATGGGTAATTTGGCGGATTCTCTTCCTACATATTATGGTCTTGGAGATGCGGCTTGGAAGCACTTCTGTAAAGGTTGGGGCGTAGAATTTGATGATTTCGTAAAACGCTTTGCGGTATCTACCAAAGAGCCTAAGCAAGGCGGTGCTCCTGTTAAAGGAACGAAATTTGAGGAGTACTTCTATCACGATCCTAAAAACCCTGAAGATAGAAACTGGAGAAATGAAAAGGGTTGGTCGCTATCTAAATGGTGGCAAGGTGTCTTGAAAGAGGAAGATACCTTTACAAGCGGCGAGCTAAAAGTTCTTTGGGTTCAAGGAACGGGAATTACCTCTATGGCTCACCTATCTAAAATTCAAGAGGCTATCGATAAACTAGATATGCTTGTTATAGCAGAGCCTTTTGTAAACGAAGTTGCTATTCTTAGTGATAGAAAAGATGGAATTTACATCCTTCCTGTTGCGACTCAGTTTGAAAACGAAGGTATAGTTGTTGCGACTAACCGTGCTGCGCAATGGAGAACAAAGGTCGTAGATCCGCTATACGAGAGTAAGCCAGACCAAGAGGTTATGTTTGAATTTGCAAAAAAATGGGGATTTTATGATGAGTATACAAAATCTCTTAGAATGAATGATAATCTTGAGGTGGTAAAAGATAGCTTTATATGGCCTGACGATGCTACAAGAGAGCTTGCTAGAATGGGGCAATCTATCGGCCTTCAAGGATGGCAACCTGAGCGCTTAAGAAAACATCAACAAAACTGGGAAAATTTCGACCCTGATACCTTGATAGGTATAGGCGGAGAAGTTAAGGGCGAGTATTACAGCTTGCCGTGGCCATGTTGGGATAAGCAACATCCTGGAACACCAATACTTTACGACCTAAGTAAGCCTTATGTAGAGGGCGGATGCGGATTTAGAAATCGCTTTGGTTTAGAGCATAATGGGGTTAGTCAAATAGCTTCTGAAGCTGTTCAGTTAAAGGGTTCTAAGGTAAAAGGCGGATATCCTCAAATTACAAAAGAGAATATCGAAACAGTTCTTGGCATCACTCTAACAGAGGAAGAAAAATCTAAGATGGGTGCCAACTGGATGATGGATTATAGCGGTATTATTAATCAAAAATGCCGTGAGGCAGGCGTTGCTCCATTTGGTAATGCAAGAGCGCGTGCATTTGTATGGGAATTTATCGATAAAATTCCAAAACATCGCGAGCCTCTACACTCGCCAAGATGGGATTTGGTTCAAAAATATCCTGCTATTGATGATCAAAAGAAGAATTTCCGTGTTGCGGTTAAATTTAAATCAGAACAACAAGAGCAAGATTGGAGCAAGAACTTCCCAACTATTATCAGCTCAATGCGCCTAGTAAACTTGAGCGGTGCCGGAATGCTAGAGAGAACAAGTAAATATCTAGCGGCTATTACGCCTGAGATGTTTGCCTATGTTAATCCGGAGCTAGCTCTTAAATATGGTATCCAAGATAAGGATATGATGTGGATTCATTCGCCTCAAGGCACAAAGATTAAAGTAAGATGCTATCACAATCATAGCGTTACGCCTGATAGAATTTGTTTGCCTTATAACTTTGCGGGCGTGATGCAAGGTGTTGATCTAAGTCACCGCTATCCTGAGGGAACTAAGCCTTATACGACAGGAGAAAGCTCAAATACCATAACAAACTACGGATTTGATCCGGTAACTCAAATTTCAGAGTATAACGCAGGCTTGTGTAGATTGGAAAAAGCTGATGATATGGGCTTTAAAACCAATTTCTTAGATGAAATAGCGAAGTAAGGAGTAGGTAATGGCAAGAATGAAATTTTTCGTAGATAACGATAGATGTATAAGTTGTTTTGGATGTCAAGTTGCTTGCTCTTCTGCTCATGAAGTTCCTGTAGGTGTATATCGCCGTAAGGTTATCACGCTATACGACGGCGTTGAAGGCAAAGAGGTTTCAACAACTATTGCATGCCAACACTGCACCGACGCTCCTTGCGAGCAGGTTTGTCCTGTGGATTGCTTTTATATCCGTGAGGACGGTATCGTTCTTCACGATAAAAACAAATGTATCGGCTGCGGATACTGCTTGTATGCATGTCCGTTTGGTGCGCCGCAGTTTCCAAGAGACGGAGCGTTTGGTATCAAAGGCGAGATGGATAAATGTACAATGTGTGCAGGCGGTCCTGCTCCTACAAATTCACATGATGAGCGCGAACTATACGGACAAAACCGTATCGCAGAGGGTAAAGTGCCTATGTGTGCGGCTGTTTGTGCGACAAATGCTCTTTTGGTTGGAGATGCAACCGAAGTTGCAAACGTGTATCGCAAACGTGTCACACTTCGCAATACAGGCTTTTCTATCTAAATTTAAGGGGCAAATTCGCCCCTTTTTCTTCTCTTTTTATCCTCTAAAATTTAGCTTTCATTTTATCTTTCATTAATCGCAGCGAGTTATAATTTGTCTAAAATCAGATAAAAAGGATTTGCGATGAGGTATCTTCAAATTTTACTCCTTTTGTTTATGGCTTTTTTCTTTGCGGCTTGCAGCACAAATAGCACTCCAAAGCTATATCTAAACTCAAGTGCGCCTGTGTTTATCACAAATTTAGATGCAAATAGAACAGTTTTTATAAATTTTAAAAACTCATCAGGCCATCAAAACACTCTTGAAGAGACGGTCAAAAAGAAATTTGTAAACAAAGGCTTTGTGCCGGTAGCTGATAAAAAGCGCGCCGATATAGTTATACTTGGGGATTTTATGATGCTTGAGAGAGTGGAGCGAAAAGATCCGAATGTCTTTATAAATTTAGGCTACGGCTTTGGCTCATTTGGACGCAGGAGCTCAGCCGGTGTTGGCATAGTGTTTGGCGATCCTTTTTATGATGATTACTACAACACTCGCCACTACATCTATAAAGCAACCGTTAGCGTCTCAATCACTACAAAAGAGCGCGAACAGCGCACCATACTTGATGTGCAAAGCGATAAAAACGTATATTCTCCAAGCTACATCATGCCTTTTGTAGAAGATAAGATAGCTACTCAGATAATCAACTTCTTTTATTAATTTTGTTTGTAGAGAGGGCGTATAGGCTCTCTTTACAAACCTTTATCTTTTCAAACCATGCTTATAATTTATCGAGCTAAATTTCAAATTTGTTTTTGATATATATTTTAGAGTTGATATATATCAATATCTTTAACTGCTTAATAATGATATACTTAATCAAAATTAAAAGAAATCAAATTTTTTATAAATTTCACACAAAAAGGATATAAGATGAGAGTAGTTTTAAGTTGCGCCGCGTTAGCGGGCTTACTCTTTGCAAACGGCGCAAATCCTGACAATATCGCGCCGCTGAAAGATTTCGCGCCGCCTAAGCCATATATGCCAAACATCGCTCAGGGCGCATTTCCTGCACATCAGTTTGAGCGAACAAATAGAGATGATTATTTTTTCGTGACCGATCTGCTTGATGATTCGATGGATAAATTTCACGTTTCAGGCGGATTTTACGGTAGGGATTTTTATAGCTCGGCTCTTTTTAAATACCGCGCTGCAAATTTCTACACCATCTTAAACGCAAATTTTTCAAAGGGCAACCGTTACAAAGACGGCGGAGGCAAGGAAGTTGATTTTGGCTACTCAAGACAAGGACAAAGCGCTATAGTAGGCTTTGTGCCAAACGATATAAGCGAATTTCGTTTTACTTTTTTGCGTGATAACATAGAAAACGAAAAAGAGCCTCACAACCCGACAGATGCGGTTAAAACCGAGCGCAAGATAGCTAAATTTAACGCGAGATTTGGCGAAGAAAGCCTTGCTAATACGCTAAATTTAGAGCTTATGCTAAGAGATATCAACCGCAACGCAAACAACTACGAGCTAAGAAATTCGGCTCAAAAAGTAAAAGTCGAAGTAGAGAGGAAAATTTTTGATGCTAAGCTTAGCTATGACGCTGATTTTGGCAATTTTCACAACATGATAGGCACTAGCTATCAGCGTGATTTGCATGAGGGCAAAAGATATGGATTTGTGGGTGGCAAATGGGTGTTTAACGGATACCGCTTCGGTGATGTTAAAAACCAAAGCGTGAGAGTGTTTGACGAGATATCTTATAAATTTAACGAAGCAAACAAGCTAAATTTGGCGCTTAACTACGAGTGGATGAGCTCGAATTTGCGTGCGGCGAACAACGCATACTCAGCGCCTATGCCTCAAATTTCAACGATAAAAGGGCTGGTTAAGTCAATTTACGGCGAAAATTTAGACGGCGACATCAAGCATAAGGCTTTAAGCGCGAGCCTGAAATACGAATTTAGCCCGAATGAAAAGGATCTTTACTACGCGGCACTTGAGAGCATTAGCAGGATGCCTTCAAATATGGAGCGCTTTAACACCCTTTACGGACCGCTTGATAACGGCTGGATATCAAATCCTTTTTTAAAACCCGAGCGCCACAACCGCGTGAATTTGGGACTTGAGTATAAAAGCGAGTTTTTCAAAGAGTATCTAAGCTCAAAGCAGGGCGAGGATAGTTTCGCTGTCAAAGCTCATCTTATTACAAGCGACGTAAAAGATCTCATCATCTATGATCGCAGGCACTCAAAAGCAGCTATGCCGATGAACAAAAACGCCGTTATCTCGCGCAATGTGGATGCGCAAATTTACAGCGCAAATTTAAGCGCAAGCTATAACTTCTTACAAAATTTTGGCTTAAAAGCGGCGCTTTTTTACAACTACGGACAAAACAAAACAGACGGCAGAGCCCTTTATCAAATTCGTCCGTTTGAAGCGAATTTAGCAGCTGATTACAAGAGCTACGCAAGCTTTGGAAGCTTTAGTTTAGGCAGTGCGCTTAGATATGTGGCAAAGCAAAACAGAGGCGATTTTGATAAAAGCACAGGACTTGGCATAGACAGCAAAGAAGCAAAAGCGTTTACGCTCATAGACATTTACGGTGCGGTTGAGTTTAGAAATAAATTCGGCTTAAGATTTGGCGTAAATAATATCTTTGATAAAGAGTATGCGGAGTTTATAAGCGGCGATCATGTCGCAGCTCTTGATCCAAGGAGAGTGAATGCTCCAGGCAGAACGGTGTTTGTGAGTTTTCACTCAAGTTTTTGATAAAAGCTAGTCTCGCGATACTTTGCTTTTACGACTTTATTTTAGTTAAAAATTTAGATCAACACAAAGGATAAAAGATGAAAAGACGAAATTTCTTAGGTTTAGGCGCAGCTCTTGGAGTAACTGCATTAGCCCCGGATTTGTTTGCAAAAGAGAGGTTTGATATCTGGGGAATGCCTGCCATCCCAAGCACTATGCTTGCGGTTGCGACTATGCAAGGCGAGCTTAATAAAACTCACGATATGAAATTGAGAATTTGGAGCAACCCTGACCAGCTTCGCGCGGGTGTGGCAAGCGGAGATATGAAGCTAACCGCCGCACCTAGTAACGTGGGCGTAAATTTAGTCAACCAAGGCATAAAATTTGGCATGCTAAACATCATGACAAACGGACTTCAAAACGTCCTTGTTAAAGACGCAAGTATAAAAAGCATAGAGGATTTAGTCGGTAAAAAGCTCATCATGCCTTTTAAAAACGATATGCCCGATCTCGTCTTTCGCGCCATTTGCAAAAAGCGCGGCATAGACATCTCAAAGATCGACATCACTTACGTGCAAACTCCGCCTGAGTCGGTTGGACTGTTTTTACAAAAGGACTATGACGCTGCACTATCCATCGAGCCTATGAGCTCGGCTGCCATACTTAAGGGCAAAAAGATGGGCGTGGATGTAAGCGTGGGCTTTGAACTGCCTGAAATTTGGGGCGAGAGCTTTGGCGTGAAGCCATATATCCCGCAAGCGGGTCTTATAGTGAGTTTGGATTATTATAACGCTAACAGAGAGGTTTTTGAGGTATTTCATAACGACTTACAAAACGCTCTTAAGTGGATCTTGCAAAACAAGCAAAGTGCCGCTAAGATCGGCGCTCAGTATCTGCCTGCACCGGAACCCGCTCTTGCAAACGCATTTGAGCGCTCAAATTTAACCGTAACTAAAGCAAGCGATTTGGCTGATGAGCTGATGAGCTTTTTTGAAGTGTTGTTTGAGCTAAATCCAAAAATTTTAGGCGGAAAAATGCCTGATAAGAGCCTATTTTTATGATTTTAATCGATAACGTTAAAAAGGATCGCGCGGTGATAAACCGCGTGGTTGATTATCTTTGGGGCGGATTTAGCGGATTTGCCACGATATGTCTTTTGATCGCTCTTTGGCAACTTGGTAGCGAGAAATTCGGCGAATTTATGCTGCCTGCTCCAAAGGTCGTCTTTCTTAAGGCTTATTCGCTTCTGCTTGAATACAAGGCAAGTGAGATCAACATAACGCTCTTTAGGTCGCTTGTGGGTGTCGGCACGGCTTGCGTTATCGGCATCACGCTTGGGCTTATTGCCGGCGCTTATAATAGCTTTGCCGCGCTTTTAAAGCCGCTTATAACCGTACTTTTGGCTATGCCGCCTATCATTTGGATAGTGATGGCGATATTTTGGTTCGGATTTGGAAATTTTAGCACTATCTTTACTATCATCATAACTGTTTTGCCGCTAACGTTTGCAAGCTCGGCGGTTGGCATGATGAGCGTTAGCGAAGAGCTAAAGGAGATGTTTGACGCATATCATTTGGGACTTGTTAGGAAAATTCGCCACCTTTACATCCCGCATCTTACGGGATATATCATAAGCTCTTTGAGTGTGGCTGTGGCGATGGGCGTTAAGATAGTCATTATGGCGGAGCTTTTGGGAGCAAATGAAGGAATGGGCGCAAAGATAGCAAGTGCGCGTGTTATGCTTGATACGACCGAGGTGATGGCTTACGTGGTGCTTGTTATCACGCTTATCATGCTTTTTGAATACCTAATCATCGAGCCTTTAAAGATAGCGCTCATGCCTTGGAAGCGCTAAGGAGCGATAATGCTGGAACTTAAAAATGTAGAATATGAAATTTTGCGCGATAAGGTAGTGAGAAATTTTAGCCTAGATGTTAAAAGCGGCGAAGTTATAACTCTTTTTGGCGCAAGCGGGTGCGGTAAGACTACGATACTTAGGCTAATTTCCGGTATCATAGAGCCAAGAAAAGGGCGCATAATCAACAAATTTGCCCGCACGACCTATCTTTTTCAAGAAAACCGCCTCTTAGAGTGGAAAAACGCGCTTGAAAACGTGCTTTTAGTTATGGATAAGCCCGATGAAAGTCTAGTGTTTAGCTACTTTGAAAGGCTTGGTCTTGGCAAAAAGGACGCTAGAAAATATCCCGATGAATTAAGCGGCGGAATGCGCCAAAGAGTCGCCTTTGTGCGCGCTATCGTTACTCAGCCTGATTTACTTTTGATGGATGAGCCATTTTCGGGGCTGGATTATGACATGAAAGAAATTTTGATGGAGATGATCGCAAACCGCGTGAAAAACGGCATGAGCGTAGTGCTTGTGACGCATGACAGGATGGAGGCGGCTAAGATGAGTGATGAAATTTGCTTCCTTGAGAGCAAGGGTGCTGTCATCGAGCGCAAGCTAAAGCTTGAAAAGCGCTTTGAAGATAGGAATTTTGATTACTTAAACACCGTGATAAACGAGAATTTCAAGGGGAAAATTTACTATGATTAATGATTTTTTTACTTATCCTATGCGGATATTTTTCCTTTCAAGCGCGATTTGTGCGGCACTTGGCGGGGCTGTATTTTTTGCGCCGGTTGATTTTATAAGCCTTCATAAATTTATATTTTTACACCTTGTAGGTGCTCTTGCTTATGCGGGATTTTTGCTCACGGGACTTACGGACTGGACGAATTTTACTAAATCGCTTAAAATTCATGCTTATATTTTGTTTGGAATTTTTGCTCTTAGTTTCTTTGCCTCACTCGTAAATTTGTGGTTTGCTCATCTTTTTATGGCGATTTTTTGGGCGTATTTGGTGATGCTTTGCGCTTATATGATCTGGCTTGATAAAAACGACGATCAATTCGGGGTTATGGGCTTTTTGCTTGGAATTTTGCTCTTTGAAATTTGCTATCTTTTAAGCGGTGAAGAGAAGTTTTTAAATTTGCAAATTCATCTGCATATCATCGCGATTTTGCTCATATCATTTCGCGTTAGTATGGTGCTTGGACGCGAGGCGATAAAGCGCGAAAGCGATATGGATGAGGCTGTGTTTGTTCCAAATTTGGTCTATAAAAATATCGCCATTTGTTGCGTTTGTGTGTTTTTGATTTTAAGCGTGTTTTTTGAATCAAGCGGCGCGATAAGTTATGTGGCGTTAGCTTGCGGTGCTGCGGTGTTTGCCAAGCTTAAGGAGTGGCATTATAAAGAGCTTTTAAGGCATAATTTCATCGTTTTTTACTACCTTATGCAGCTTCTTATGGCGGCTGCTTACGCTATCTTTGGCATAAGCGGAATTTTGGGTCTTGGACTTGAGGCAAACATGCTTCACATCCTTGCGCTTAACGGCATGATATTTAGCATTATGCTTATCTTTAATATCGCAGGGCTTCGTCATAGCGGGCAAGAGCTTGAGTTTTTGCTTCTTAGCAAGATAGCTTTTGTTTTGGTCGTGACCGCGGGAATTTTTAGAGGGTTTTTTGCCTATGCTTGGAGTGGATTTTATATACATCTGCCGGCTACTTTGATCGTAATCGCTTTTGTTTTATGGTTTGTTGATTTTTATAAAATTTTTAAAAATAACGAATTTAGCGACGATCCTGAGTAAGAAATTTGAGTTTAAATCGACTAAAAGCGATAAATTTGCCGTTTTTGCAAAGAGTATAGAGATATTGAAAAAAGAGCCGATAATGGCTAAAGTAGTAGATGTGCAAGGCCCTTCACGCAGGTAAAACTTGGAGCGAAACTGAAGTTAGCCTAAAGCTTGCCGTAGAAAAATGATTTAAAGCCCAAATTCGGGCTTTAATCTAATCAAGTGTCCTTTTATATCTAAACAGCGACAGCGTAACGCTAAATGCTAAAAACGCCGTAAGAGCCAGTATATCGTAGCTAAAATCGCTTAAATCAGACCCCTTAAGCCAAATTCCCCTAACCATACGCAAAAAGTGCGTTATAGGGAAAATTTCGCCCACAGCCTGCGCCCAAGCGGGCATCCCGTAAAAAGGAAAGAGATACCCCGATAAAAGTAGCGACGGCAGAAAGAAAAAGTAAGTCATCTGCATGGCTTGAAGCTGATTTTTAGCCAGAGTGCTAAATGTAAATCCTATGCCTAAATTTGCAAGCATTAGCAGCGTGCAAGCGGCAAAAAGCGAAGTAAAGTCGCTAATCTCGGGCAGTGCGAATAAAACTCTAGCTATGAGTAAAAGTATGCAAACTTGCAGATAAGCTATAAAAAGATAGGGCAAAATTTTACCTATCATAACCTCAAGCGGGCGAAGCGGAGTGGCGAGCAGATTTTCCATCGTGCCTCGCTCATGCTCTTTAGTTACCGAGATGCTAGTCATCAGTATCGTAGTAAGCGTTAGCAGCACGCCCATGAGCCCCGGGATAATCTGATAGCGCGTAAGTAGCTCGGGGTTATACCTTGAGTGCGTTCTTAGCTCAAATTCCGCCCTCTTAGCTTCAAATGCGAATTTATCTCTTTTTAAAGCCTCGCTAAAGGCTATTTGCAAAGCATGGGGCGCTACGCTTTGCGCGGCAGGATCGGTCGCATCTACGGAGATGAGAAGCTTTGGGGTATCTTCTCGCACAAGATCTCGCTGCAAATTCGGCGGGAAATGCACGATAAACTGCACCTTGCCGCCTTGCATTAGGCTTTGAGCCTCATCTATGCTTGAAGTTACGATTTTAACGTCAAAATATCGCGTGTTATTCATCGCCGCTATCAAAGAGCGCGTGAGCTCTCCGCCGCTATTTAGCACGACTGCGGTAGGCAGATGTCTTGGGTCCGTGTTTATCGCGTAGCCAAAAAGAAGCATAAGCATAAGCGGCATCATAACTATCATCGCTAGCGTGCCCTTATCTCTTAAGATTTGGCGAAATTCTTTGATGATCATAGCTAAAGTGCGAGAAAGAGAGATAAATTTCATACTAATACCTAGTGTCTTTAAATCGCTCAAGCAGATGTATAAAAACATCTTCCAAAGTCGCTTTGCTAGCGGTTAGCTCTAAATTTAGCCCAAATTTTTCTACGGCTGATTTAAGCGCGCGGGTGTCTTTAGCGACGATATGATAGCTGCTTCCAAACGCAGAAACGCTTTGTAAAAATTCCCTTCCTTCAAGCATGCTAGCAGCCTTTGAAGCGTCCTTGCCGCTTAGCGTCCAAACATTAAGCGCATGAGAGGCGATGATATCATCTTGAGCGCCCCTAGCTAAAATTTTGCCGTAAGCTATGTAGATAAGTTCGTGGCAACGCTCGGCTTCATCCATGTAGTGAGTCGATACTAGCGCGGTAATTCCCTCGCTAGCAAGCTCGTGGATGATATCCCAAAATTCCCGCCTCGCCTTTGGATCAACGCCCGCCGTGGGCTCATCAAGGAGCAAAAGTCTAGGCTCGTGTATAAGGCACATCGCAAGCGCAAGGCGTTGCTTTAAGCCGCCTGAAAGATCGCCCGCGCTTTGGTTTTGCCTAGCGGTTAGTCCGAGGCGATCAAGCGTGGCGTTGATTTTGTGTTTTTGGTTTTTCAGACTAAAAAGCTTTGCTATGAATTCTAAATTTTCCCTAACGCTAAGGTCGCTATACCAGCCGAATTTTTGCGTCATATAGCCCGTATTTCGTCTAATCGCGCTAGAGTCGGTTACGAAGTCATACCCCAGACATCGCCCGCTTCCGCTATCGGCCTTCAAAAGTCCGCAAAGTATCCTCATAGCAGTAGTCTTGCCGCTGCCGTTTGGACCTAAAAATCCGCAAACGCTGCCTTTTTTAACGCTGATATCCACATCTTTTAAGATAACCTTTTTGCCAAAACTCTTGCTAAGACCTTTTACGTCGATGGCTAAATTCGTATCGCTCATCTTATAAGCCTTACGCTGATTGGAAGCGATGGGTGTAAAAATTCGCCCCGATTATCTATCTCGGCTTCGACGCGGTAAGTTAGCGTATCTTGCGTATTTTCGCTGTAGATAATGGGCGGGGCGTATTCAGGAGAGGAGGCGATTTTACTAACCCTTGCGGTTAAATTCCCGCATCCTGCGCAACTAATCGCCACTCTTCGCCCCTCTTTAAACTCGCTAAGTAAGCCAATCGGCACGAAAAATTTCGCCCTCATTTCATTTGCCGGAAGCAGCAAGATAACGGGCTTTGCGTTTAGAGCCCACTCGCTTTCTTTGTAAAATATCTCTTCTATCTTGCCCGCTTTTGGAGCGTAAATTTTGGTTTCATTTAGCTGCCACTCTTTGGCTTTGATATCTTCTTTGAGTGCGTTTATGTCCGCTTTTAGGCTGTTTATTTGATTTGCTCTTGCGGGCAAATTTGCGATCTTTAAAGAGGCTTCAAGCTCGTTTACTACGGCTCTTGCTCTTTCAAATTCGGCTTTTGCGATATCTGCTTCTTTATCAGAAACCGAGTTTTTGGCTATTAGTTTTTTAGTTCGCTGCCAGTTTTTATCAGCAAGCCAACTTGCCGCCTTGGCTTCGTCTAGCTTTGCTTTGATACGCTCGATCTCTTCTTTTCGCATGCCTAAATTTAGATCCTCAAGCTTTGCTTCAAGTGAGGCTAAATTCGCTTTAGCTATGTTTAAATTCGCTTTTTGCAAAGTATCTTCAAGCTCAAATAGCAACTTGCCCGAATCAATAATCTCGCCTTCTTTTACGTGAATTTTTACTATGCGTCCGCTAAAATAAGGTGATATATGGATGTATTCGCCCTCCAAATAACCGCTAAAATAAGTGTCCGCGGCCTTCTTGTCGCAGCCTGAAAGTATCAAAATGAGAGATAAGATGATAAATTTTGCATTCATTTTTACTCCTAAATTTAGAGTGCAAATACCAAAAAGCTTCTTAAACCTATAACCATTATAGCGCAATTTGCCTTAGCGGCTAAATTTTAGTGTCAGTTTGAAAGCTTTAAATTTGGGCTTGTTCTGATATAATCATTTTTAAATTTTAGCTTTTAGGTACGAAATTTGTGAAACAAAAAGGAAAAATATGCAGATAAAAGAGAATAAAAAGGGCGCTATAGGATCGCTTATAATGTCGGTTTTACTGTTTGCGGCGGGTTTTTTAGGATATGTTTATTATGAACTTGCGGCTTCTGCGATTTTTACCATGATAGTAACTTTAGTATGTGCCGTTTTTTGTGTGAAAAAGATAGTTCAAGAGAGTTTTATAGAAATTTTTGATGACGGATTTGGCGTGAAAAAGGGTTCTAAACAGCATAAATTTTATTTTAAAGATATCGATGAGATCAGCACTCGCGTTGTGGATAAAAAGCGAGATATTCAGGTTTTAAACGTGAAATTTAAAAGAGGAAGGCTTGATAGAGAGGCCGCTGACGGGCTTATGCAGCCAATCAGTGAAAACGACGCGATAATCTTAGATAAATACGAAAAATCAAAATATGAAATTTTTAATCTTTTAAGAGAGAAGCTGCAAAATATAAACACCCAAAAACAACTACAAGAAAGTGATAAATCTAAAAATAAGCGATAAATTTAGGCAGTTATATATTGGTTTTAAAAGGACAAATATTTTAGTTAAATTCTAAAAATAAAGTGATATTTGCGACACAACTTGTCGTATGGGTTGTGTATAATATTTTAAAAATTTAAAAAGAGGTTTTGTGGGTATAGGAATTAAAAAAATGGGGGGGGGGTAGCGACAAGTTAGCTTTTAGGCTAGCCTATATAATTTCAGAACTTCTTTGTGGGAAAAAGCTCTATACTCCTAAACTTGCCGATGAATTCGGTGTTTCAAAACGTACTATACAAAGAGATTTAAATAACAGACTTATAAATTTATCTATTGTATTTAAAGACGGATTTTATTATCTTGATGATTGCGATAATAGGTTAAAAAATTATGAACTTCTTAAATTTAGCCAAAAAAGCGGCATAGAGGATCTTTATCCAAGTAAAAATTTTATAAACCATTTATCTGATAGCAATAAAAAAGTTGTCGGATGTTCTTATGAGCATGTTAACCCTAATATATTTAAAATTCTTGAAATTTGTATTTCCTACTCAAATATAGCCCATTTTATATACAAGCAAAAAGAGCGAAACGTAAAACCATATAAGCTTATTAATTTTAACGGAGTTTGGTATCTTATAGCCACTGAAAACAGTAAGATAAAAAATTATGCAATCTCAAAAATAATTAATTTAAGGAGAGGCAATAATTTTAAGAAAAATCAGGATATAGAAAATTTTATAGAGAAAAACAGTGATCAATTTATAAGTGAAAATTTGATTAATATAAAACTAAAAGTAAAAAAGGAGGTTAGTGAATTTATTCTTAGGCGTAAAATTTTTAAAGGGCAGTCGGCAGTAAGACACTTGAAAAATGGGGATCTTGTAGTTGAAGCAAAAGTAGCTTTTTTGAAAGATTTTATGGGAATGGTTCGGTATTGGATTCCTTATATTAGTATATTGGAGCCAATAGAACTAAAGAATAAACTTTTAGCAGAGCTTGAAGATTATATAAAAAAGGAAAAAAATGTTTTTGAAAAATATGAGAGATGACAGTAAGGAAAAATTTTTGGCGTTTGCCATAATTTGCGCTAAATCAAATGGCAAGATAGAAGAAGAGGAGTCGGCTTTATTAAGAGAATACTGCGATGAGATGCAAATAGAGATGCCTCAAAGAACGGCAAAATATGATCATATCGTAGAAGCTTTTGAGGATGATGAGGCAGAGTATAAAAGTAAAATAGACAATATATTTAACAGTAGCAGTACTAACACTGTTGATTACAAAAAGATCTACTTTGAACTCATTTCTCTTGTTTATTCGGATGGGGTCATTACGCCCATAGAACAAGATATCTTAGATAGACTTAAACAAAAGATGTATCAAGGTGATTTTGAAGTGCCTATTATAGAGAGTTGCGCCTTAAGTATTACAAGCGGACTGAAGATAGTTCAAGATATAGAGTTAGTGCATGAAAAAACAAAAGGAGAGTAGATGTTTTTAAGTAAATTTGACGAGTATAAGAAACAAAATTTTTTAAAACTTGTAGCCATTATCGTTCTAGATGATAGTAAAAATATTCTGACTAATAATAAATTATTACAAGATTTAATAGACGAAAGTGGAATTGATACTTTGGTTGATGATTTGGTTGAACAATCTAAAGATATAAATGCCTTTTTTAACGACGATACAGATGAATTTAGAGAGGAAATTTTGGATATTATAGATGATATTGATATCAAATTTTATCTTGAAGCTAACATGTATATTCAAGCCGATTCGTTAAATCCTAAAAATATACTTATAAAAGAGATTATGCAAGAGAAGCTAAAAGCTAGTAATGAGGTGATAGAGCTTTGTGACAATTGGTCTTTAAATATGACTAATTATAGTTTGATTTTAAATAAGATTATAGACAGATAGTTATGTTTAAATGCGATAGCTGCGGTCTTTGTTGTGTGAATATACAAGGAATAAGAGAGCTTGCTAAGTTTTTATGTGAAGACGGCTCTTGCATAAATTTAGATAAAACCAATAATTTATGTAAGATTTACGATGCTAGACCTGCTATTTGTAGAGTGGATGAGATGTATGAAGTTGAGTATTATAAATACTTTAGTAAAGATGAATTTTACGATATAAATGAAACTGCTTGTAAAATTTTAAAAGAGAGATTTAAAGGATAAAAATGCCATTACCGTTAATACCTGTACTTGTTGGTGGAGCTAGTTTAGCAGCCGCAGCCTTTGGGGCAAAAAAGGGCTATGATGCTTATTCGGATACGCAACATGCAAAAAACTATAATGAAAGAGCAAGGAATATTTTTGAAGAGTCTCAAAAAAATCTCAATACATCAAGAGAGGCTACAAATACTTCTATAGTTAAGCTTGGCGAATACAAAAAAGAAGTTTTTGATATGTATATGATAGATTTTATAGAGATATTTTCTAGGATAAAAAATTATGAACCTGAAGGCGGTTTGAAATTTGATAGCGCAATGGATATAAGTAGCAAAGAATTTGAGGAGTTAAAAAGCCAGATACTAGATATCCGGACAGCATTTGGCGGAGCGGCAGCTCTTGGAGCAGGTGCCGCTGCAGGGTTTGGTGCTTTTGGCTTAACCGGAGCTTTGGCTACCGCAAGCACGGGCACTGCTATAAGTTCACTTAGCGGAGTAGCTGCAACGAATGCTACTCTGGCGTGGCTTGGAGGAGGTTCTTTGGCTACAGGAGGGCTTGGCATGGCAGGAGGAACAATGGTTTTAGGAGGTCTTGTTGCGGGTCCTGCTTTGGCTGTTGCAGGCTGGGTTTTATCATCTAAGGCCGAAACTGCTAAAAATAACGCATATTCTAATTTGCAAGAAGCAAAAAGTATAGCAGAGGCAAATCAAACTGCTATACTTGAACTATCTCATGTAAAAGATGTTGCGAATACTGTAAAAATTACTTTAAGCGAGCTTTCCGAGAAGTATTTTAGTAAGTTTTTGAGCGAATTAGAAAATATCGTATCTATAAATAATAACTATGCAAGTTATTCTAAAGAGGACCAGCGCCTAGTTCATAACACAGTGTTACTTGCTCAAAGTATAAAAAATTTAATATCCGTTCCGTTGCTTGAAGAAAACGGTAAGATTTCTGTAGCTATACGCAAAACAAAACGCAAGGCCGAAAAGTTATTAAAACAACTAAAAGATATAAATGAGAAGTATAATTAAAGGGCGTAAAGCCCTTTAAAACTAAAAGGATGTATCATGAGTAAAGCGATATATGAAGAGATAATTGATGAGATAGGAACACAGACTTTAGCTAGATTTGGACTGAATATTTTTGACACTTCAAGTTATGCTCAAAGTGTTGAAGCTACAAGAATGCGTATAGATACAAAAGAAGTGTATGACTCGGAAAGAGTAAAAAACAAAAACCGAGAAAATGATACTACTTCTCACGGATTCTTATTTGAATCATTGGATGTGGGAATGAGAAATATCGATAATGCAAAAAATAAAAATGATTTAAGATATATCAGGCATGATGAAATAACAAAAGCAAATGATCCTTTGGTAGATGTTTCTCTTATTAGAAAAAGCGATATAGTAAAAGCTCTTGATGGGGATGAGGTTGATATTTTTGGAGAGATGCAACATAAGAGTTTTGAGAGTAAAGATAGCCAATTAAAAAGAAAGTCTAGAACAAAAGTAATATCTAAATCAAATGACTTAAAGGGCAAAAATAAAAAGTATATGAATGCCGAAGGTTTAAAGGTTGTTGTAAATTCGGATAGATATCAAGAGGATATAAATCATTACAAAAAAATAATAGAAAAAAGCAAAGATGAGAATGCTATAAAAGAAGCAAGGATGATGCTTGAAAAAATAGAGAAGGGAATGGTTGATTACGAAACTAGCAAAAAAGAAAACGCAAGAAATTTTACTATTAAAACAGATATAAAATATATGGCTAAAAATAGTGCAGGAGTTGCTATAAGCGGAGCTGTTGCACTAGCTTTACAGACTCTCGGAAGTGGCGTTTTATATGAAATAAAAGACTATTACAAGAGTGGAAAAAGTGATTTGTTATCTAGGATTTCTAGACTTTTTCAAAACGTTTTAAAATCATTAAAAGACGGCTTTATTAATGGCGCAGGGTTTGCAGTGATCGATATTCTCGTAAACGTGATTTCTAGTTGTTTTAAAACTTTACATACAAAATTTATGTATTTATGGGAAAATTTAAGAACGGCTGCTAAGTCTGTGTACAATGCTATCCTTTTATATGTGCAAGGTAAAATTAAAAACTTTCAAGATCTTATAGTTAATATAGTTAAATCCATTTTTTCGATACTTATGGTGCTAATGGCTGAAACTATAGATACTATGATAATGCAGTATTTAATAGCATTTATGCCTTCAAATATAGCTAGCGTACTTTCAGGTGTTTTTACTATAGTGATTTCAGCTACTGTTGTTGTTTTGGGATTAAAGACTATAGAAAATTCATTAGGTTATATTTTTGGAGTTTATGCCGAGCTTCAAAAGTCTCGGGCAAAAAAAGCAGAAATTTCGGTTTTGGTTGATGAAGTACTTCCTGAGCTTATAAAAGATAATGAAAGGATAAAAGATCTAATAGATACTTATAAGAATGATATGGTATTAAAGATGGATAGTTCTTTTGCTCAATTAAAATCCGCGGTTGAGCTAAATAATAATGCAGTCTTTATAGAGAGTCTAATTTCCATAAATTCGTTTTATGGTAAGAAGTTAAAATATACTAATTTTAATCAATTTAACGATATTATGCTAAGCGATGAACCTATAAGATTTTAGAAGAAAGGCTACAAAGTGTAGCCTTATTAAATCAAATTTTTCTTACTACCTCATATCTCTCGCCCGGTTTCATCTCGATGATCTCCCACGGCAAGCCTTGCTTCATAAGTTCGTCCATAAACGGTTTAGCGTCAAATTCTTCAATGTTAAAGACACCTTTGCCGTTCCAAATCCCCTTAGCAACCATCATCGAGCCTATCATAGCAGGAACGCCTGTGGTGTAGCTAACCGCTTGCGCACCAGTTTCAGCATAGCATGCCTCGTGATCGCAGACATTGTAGATGTAGACTTGGCGCTCTTTGCCACTTTTGAGACCGCGGATCACGCAGCCGATATTTGTCTTGCCTTTAGTTCTTGGGCCAAGACTCGCAGGGTCTGGAAGCAGGGTTTTTAGAAACTGTATAGGCACTATCTTCATGCCGTTATGCTCAACCTCGTCTATGCGAAGCATGCCGACGTTTTCAAGGCATTTCATGTGAGTTAGGTAGCTTTGTCCAAAGGTCATAAAGAAGCGAATTCTCTTAAGTCCTTTGATATTTTTAACCAAGCTTTCAAGCTCCTCGTGATATAGCAAGTAGCTATCTTTCACGCCGATTTTTGGATAATCCCACTGGAACATGATCTCCATCGGCTGAGTTTCGATCCACTCGCCATTTTCCCAGTAGCGACCCTTTGAGCTAACCTCGCGCAGGTTTATCTCAGGGTTGAAATTTGTGGCAAACGGATATCCGTGATCGCCAGCGTTGCAGTCTAGGATGTCGATCTCGTGAATTTCATCGAACAAATTTTGCTGTGCATAAGCGCAAAATACGTTTGTTACGCCCGGATCAAAGCCGCTTCCAAGCAGAGCCATAGTGCCTGCGTTTTTGAAGTCGGCGTCCTTTGCCCATTGAAGTTTGTATTCAAATTTCGCAGTGTCAGGATGCTCATAGTTTGCAGTGTCTATGTAAGGAATTCCAGCTTTTACGCACGCATCCATCAGCGTTAAATCCTGATAAGGAAGCGCCACGTTTAGCAGTAAATCAGCCCCTGTTTGCTTGATGAGCTCTACGACCGCATTTGTGTCATCAGCGTCGATTTTAGCTGTGTTTATCGTTATTTCGAGGCGCTCTTTTATAAATTTAGCTATCGCATCACACTTGCTTTTTGTACGGCTTGCAAGCGTGATAGTGGTAAATACATCGCTATTCATCGCGCATTTTACCGTAGCTACTTGGCTTACTCCACCCGCTCCGATAATTAAGATATGTTTCATAATTGCTCCTTATATTTTATTAAATAATTCCTGTTCTATTTTTTCTAGCATTTGTTTTGTTGTGTTAAAGTGTTTAATGTAATCTTGCTTTGATATGTTGGTATTATTGCAATGTGCTATATCATTTCTTGCTTTTATTATTGCACCTAGCGCATTTGCATGCTTTTCTTCTATTTGTTGTTTCCATGCACTATCGAACTTTTCTAAAATACTTTTTAGTTTTGTTGGTTTTAAATTTGTAATATCCTGTAAATTGTTATTAATAAAATTTTTAATTTCTTTTGGTATTGACTTGCCATCTAAACAGTCTTTAATGGTTTTTTCAAAAAATTTTTCAATATATCCAGACATCAATATTATTAAGTATTTTGTTAAATGGTCTATTATGTCCATATCTATACTGTCATCTTTTGTCAAACTGTCTATTTTGACGCTTAAATCATTTATTGCTTGATTAAATTTTATAAAATCATTATACATTACTAAGAAATTCTATTGATTTTTCTAATCTATCCTTGACACTATTGGTGTTGTGCGTTGTGCCAGTCTTTATAGCTTCTTTATATTTCTCATTTTGCATTAATTGGTCAATTTTTTCTTTTATCTGTTCAACATGCTTATTTTTCAACAATTCATAATTTTTATAAATTCCTACCCATAGAGAATCCAGTATTGCTATACTAAGTTGATCGTTTTTTCTAAAATGTTCTTTAGCATCAATTCGGTTCATAAATTGTATTATTTCAACAAATAGATTAAGCGCTTGTTGTATTTCTTGACTATCTATGTCTTTGTTGGCAAACATAAAATCATTTAAAAATTGCTTCATATTTCCTGTGTATTCAATGAAAGATAAAGCTAGTAATCTCAATATAATTTCTTCATCTTTTTTTCTTTTTTTGTCAATGGATATAAAATTTTTGACTATATCAAGATTAGATAATTCTGTTATTTTTTGTCTAAATTTTCCATCCGATATACAATTTCTAACCTCTTGCGGACTTAATTTTACGCCACCTGTGTTAAGTCTTTCGAATATTTCATAAATAGCATGGTAGTTTTTTTTCTTGGGATTATCTGCTTTTATAATGGTTGCATGTATAATCGAGGTAGCTATTTTATCTTTTTCGTTTTCATTGAGCCTAGAGTAAATCTTTCCATTAAAATCTTTATTAACACCACTCAGTTTAAAATCGCTATTATCGAATGAATTTTTAAAATATCTTGAAATAGATTCTATTCTTTGATATCCATCAATTATAAGCATCTTTTCATCTATATCTTTATATAAAAATATACCAGGCACAGGAAGACCTAATAATAAAGATTCTATAAATTTAGAAGCTTGTTTTTTATTCCAAACATAATTTCTCTGAAAATTTGGTAAGTATATTTTTTCTTTATCATATCTGCTTACAAGACTATCAACTGGGAAATCTATACCGTAGCTTGTTAGATTATACGTTATGTCATATGAGCCATATTCTGATTCTTGTTCTTCTTTGTATTCTGCTATATCTTGATTTTCTTGATTGTTAGCGCTGCACATGATTTGATCTCTACATTTGAAATTAATTATGGAGTATTATAGTGTTTAATTTATAAAAATAAATAAAATAACAAGTATATTTAAATTTAAACTACTGCCAAAACATAAATCAGCCAGATTGTGACGATAGAAATCAGCGTTTGAAAGGTGATGATAACTGACATTAGGCTCTTATCGCCTCCCATTTGACTTGCTAATATATAGCTTGACGTTGCCGTAGGCATAGAGGCGAAAAATATACAAACCATCGCGGTTTGCGGCGATAAATTTATCATTTTGGAGCCTATAAAAACTATCAGCGGATAAAAAATAAGTTTTAAGAAGCTAGATAGGTAAAATTCCGGCTTTAAATTTTTAATTTGCTCAAATTTTAACCCCGCTCCAACCGACAAAAGACCTGTTGTGATAGCGGCTGTTCCTATGAGTTTTAAGGGCTCTAAAATTTCGCTTCTAATACTTAAAAAGTTTGCAAAAATACCCAAAACGCAGGCTAGGATAAAAGGATTTTTTGCTATGTTTTTAAATGTATTTTGTAGTGAAAATTTGCCCTTTTTGATGTAGATTGCAAAAATGCAAACACAAAATATATTTATAAGCGGTATGATAAAAGCCATTAAAAAAGCGGCGGTTAAAATGCCGATTTCGCCGTACATCGCATTTACTATACCTAAAAAAATATAGGTGTTATATCTGATGGAGCCTTGAAAAAAAGATGTAAATTTGGCAGGTTCAAATTTGGTAAAAAAATTTATAAATATGGCTAAAAATACGACTATAAAAAAGCAAATTAAAACAAGCAAGAGTGCGCCTAATAGGTCACTTGAGCCAGTTATCTTGGCTGTTGCGATTTTATAAAATAGCATGGATGGCATAAAAATATAGTAGGTCATACTATCTAAAATAGCCCAAAATTTAGGCACTTTGTAAAACTTTCTTTTTAAAACGAAGCCAAGCAGGATTATACAAAATATCGACAAAATAGCGCTTACAATAACTTGCATAAAAAGCCTTTGATTTTAACTTTGAGAAATTCGGTTAAAATCGCTAAAGTTTAACCGAATTAAAATTTTAGTTATTTCTAATAAAATTTATTTTTTAGATTTTTTAATATAAATTTGGCTAGTTTAAGCCCTTTTGAACGGTGAGAAATTTCAAGCTTCATTTCATCATCAAGCTCGCCAAGGGTTTTATCAAAGCCTTTTGGGACAAATAGTGCATCATAGCCAAAGCCGTTTTCGCCTCTTTCTTTAGTAAGGGAAGTTCCGTGCATAAAGCCGTGCATGCTAAACTCTCCAAATTTACTTGTAACCGCGATACAGGCTGTATAATACGCTGGCGATGAGCTTAAATTTAGCGCCTTTAGTTCCGATATCAGCTTGGCTCTATTTGCCTCGTCCGTTGCGATCTCGCTAAATCTAGCCGAGTAAATGCCAGGCTTTCCGCCAAGCGCATCAACACTAATGCCGCTATCATCGCTTAGAGCTATAAACTCATCTTGTAAATTTAGCTCGCAAATTTTATTATAAACCGCCCTTGCTTTAATGAGTGCATTTTCTTTAAAGCTATCTCCGTCCTCAATGATCTCAAAAGGCTCACAAATCTCACTTAAGGCATAAATTTCATACTCTTTTAGGAAACTTTTTATCTCTTTAACTTTGCCCTTATTTGATGTGGCTAGTAATATTTTCACGGTTTGCCTTTTTTCAAATTTTAATCGTGATTTTACCTAAAATCTATTTAAAATTTAAAAATATCTTAGCCATTTTAAGCTACAATCTCTCTTTTAAAAGGAAAATTTATATGTTAAAAAGTGTTTTGCCTCTATCTTTTATTATAGGAAGCAGATTTTTTGGTATTTTTATCATCTTGCCGGTTATTAGCGTATATGCCTTGGAGCTTAACTACTCGAACGAATTTTTAGTAGGAGTTTTGATCGGTGTTTATGCACTTACTCAGGTTATATTTCAGATTCCTTTTGGATATATTTCAGATAGATTTGGTCGCAAGATCACTCTACTTTTCGGGCTTTTGATATTTATCGTGGGAGCTTTGATTTGCGCTAATGCTACTGATATTTACACTATGATTTTAGGTCGTTTTATCCAAGGAGCAGGCGCTATCGGAGGTGTTGCTACTGCTATGATAAGCGATAGCACAAAAGAGGAGGTGCGAGGCAAGGCGATGGCTATAATGGGCGCATTTATCGGCATAAGCTTTGCGCTATCTATGCTTGTAGCTCCGGTAATGAGTGCGAAATTCGGGCTTTCTAGCCTATTTTATCTAAGTGCCGCTTTAAGTCTTTTTTGTATCATCCTTTTATACACTGCCGTTCCAAAAGAGAGTAAAACCTGGCATGAAGAGGAGAAGACTCCGTTTTTTAAGCTACTGTCAAACAAAAATTTATTTCTTATGAATACTACAAATTTTATGCAAAAGATGCTGATGTCCGTAGCTTTTTTCATCATTCCTATCGCTTTGGTTCATAATTTTGGGGGAAGCAAAGATGAGCTTTGGAAGATTTATGCCGTCTCAACGGTTTTTGGATTTATTGCAATGGGTTTAGGCGGTGCAATGGGTGAAAAAAGAGGCCTTGGTAAGCATCTTTTGATACTTGGCATAGTATTATTTATAGCCTCTTATCTCTTTTTTGCTCTGGCAAATAGCGAGATAGTGTTTTGTATAGGTGTTGTGCTGTTTTTCGTAGGCTTTAACATGCACGAGCCTATAATGCAGTCAATCGCTTCAAAATTTGCAAAGGCTAACGAAAAAGGTGCCGCTCTTGGAGTCTTTAACTCGTCTGGCTTTATGGGTAGCTTCATAGGCGGAGTCGGGGCTGGAGTATTGCTAAAATATTTTGATTTGGATGTGCTTTGTGCGGTTTTTATAGCACTTTGTATTATTTGGCTTGTTCTTTTAAGATGGCTTGATAATCCTGTGATATTTAAAAATTTGTATTTTGGATTAGATCAAGTACTAGACTTTGAACTGCTAAAAGATGAAAAAGGGTTGATAGAGTATTACAAGACTTCGGCAAATTTTGTCGTTAAATACAATTCAACTCTAATCACTGAAGAGAGAATCAGAGAGATTTTAAAAGCTTAATTTTTTATTTATTCTTTATTAAATTTTGAATATAATTACCAAAATTATTTAAAGGATGAACAATGTGTGATTTAAAACAAAAAATCGACAAGCTTTTTGAAGATAAAAAGATGTCTGTTTATGAGGCTGCAAAGCAGCTTGGAGTTAGTGAGTTTGAAGTTTTAAAGCATAGAAGCAAAGACGAGTTTAAGCTTATTGGTTCTGAGCATCTGGAAAAAATTTTTGAAGAGCTTAGTAGCTGGGGAGAGATGAATTTCATAAAAAATACTCCTGAATTTATAATAGAGATTAAAGTTAAAGTTTCAAGCCCTAAAAAAGCTCAAGGATATTTAAATTTCTGCGGTAAAAGCGGCTTTTTAGGCGGACATTTAAAAGAAGATGCGATAGCCAATATAGGCTTTGTAAGCACTAAATTTATGGGCATGCTTGGACATAGCTTGCATTTTTACGGCAAAGACAATAGTGTAATTTTTAAGCTTTTTGTAAATCGTGACGAGAAGCATAACCTAGATCCAGAGCAAGAGAAGAAATTTTTCGCGCTAAAAGATAGTTTCTAAAAATTTTTTAGTCATCTTGCCATATATTAATTTTTAGAGGTTGGCAAGATGACTGCTGCAAATCAAATTTACGATATCTTAATCATCGGTGCAGGAGCTGCTGGACTCTTTTTGGCAGCAAATTTGCACGGCAAAAGTGTAGCTATCCTTGAAAAAAATCCCTCCGCCGGCAAAAAAATCATCGCAAGCGGTGGCGGCAAGTGCAATGTCACGAACCGCTATATAAGCGCGCAAAACTATCTTGGCGATGAAGAATTTGTCACAAAGACTCTTTTAAATTTAGACTTTAGCGAAGTGCTTGAGTTTTTTAGTGAGCTTAAATTTAAAGAGATAAAACAAAATCAATTTTTTTGTGCTAGCTCGGCCAAAGACGTTCTTGGCGTGCTTTTAAGAGCGTCGCAGCAAAGCGGAGCAAAGATATTTTACAACTGTGATGTAAAAAGCGTGTCTAAAATTTCAAATTCGACTGAAGTTAGCACACAAGATGACTTATCAAATTCACAAAATGAAATCTTTGAAGTCTTAACTCACGGCGGACAAAAATTTAGCTGCAAACATCTTGTGATCGCAAGCGGTGGGCTTAGCTACAAGGCTCTTGGCACAAGCGAGATAGGCTATGAGATAGCTCATAGCTTTGGCATAGAGGTAATTAGAACTGCTCCCGCTTTGGTCGGTTTTACGGTTCAAAAAGATGAGTTTTGGTTTAAAAATTTAAGCGGCGTTAGCCTGAATGCCGAAATTTCTTTAAGCGCAAAAAATCTAGCCGAGCGAAAATTTATCGGAGATGTTTTATTTACGCATAAAGGCATTAGCGGACCAGCGATCTTAAACGCTTCGTTATTTTGGCAAAAGGGCACGATGAGTTTAAATTTTCTGCCAAATTTTAGCTTTAAAAATTTAAACTCAAAAAAGCAGCTTTCTACGATCTTACCGCTTGCTAAGCGATTTACTCTTGAGTTTTTGAAATCAAGAAATTTAGCCGATAAGAGCTTTAATGAATATAGCCAAGCCGAAAAAACCGAAATTTTAAAGCTGCAAGAGTACAAATTCGCACCTGCCGGCACATTTGGTTTCGAGCGAGCGGAAGTTACAAAAGGCGGTGTGCTAACAAGCGAGCTAAATCAAAATTTTGAGAGTAAAAAGCAAAGAAATTTATACTTTATCGGCGAAGTTTTGGACGTTACGGGCATGCTTGGAGGATACAACATACACTTTGCCTTTGCAAGCGCAAAAACTCTAGCGCGCCACTTTGATACTATTTAAATTCGCGCTTTGCTAACCAAATCATCTCTAAAGCGTCGCAACCGTCATCGTAGTATTTGCTAAGCGTTTTAGTTTGCTTAAAGCCAAATTTTTTATACAAATTTATCGCCGCTACGTTATCAACTCTAACTTCAAGACGCAAGCTTTCAAACCAGCTTAAAACCTCGCTTATAAGCGCTTTTGCAACTCCTTTACCTCTAGCTTTTGGACTAACTGCAAGCGAGTAGATGCGAGGAGTTTTAAGATAGGCAAATATCAAAATGTAGCCTAAAATTTCGCCATTTTCTTTTGCTGCGAGCATGAAATTTTTATCTATGTGATACCTAAAAGCTCTTTTTGAAAGAGGGCTGCTAAACCTATCAAAAGAGGCGCTCTCAAGCTCAAAAAGTGCCTTTATATCGGTTAAATTTGGCTTTTGTAAGGTCATTTTTGATAGATCGTGTATTTTACGCAAAGTTGCTCTGGTCGGTAGCTCATCTTTACTTTTTTAAGGTTTTCAAACCCCATGTCATCGCCCACGTTTATGAACTCGCAGCCGTATTTTTCTTTGAGAATTTTGCTAAATTCGCGAAATATAAACTGCGCGCAACCAAGCACTTCAAAATTCGTCTTTTCTATGATGACGCTTGCTACCTTATCGTTGATCCTCTCGCCGACCGTAAAGCCCTGCAATATGTCGTTGATGTATAAAACTATGCCGCTAAGCTCGAGAGCCTCGTAGTTTTGAAGCATTTTTTTAATCGCCGCTTTTTCCTGATACATGCCCTCCATGAACTCATCTGCTTGCTCTTTTGGTATGTATTTTATGCGCTCTTGCGCCCAAATATTAGCTAGAGTTATGATCTCTTTACTGTGCTTTGCGGGCTCTAGCGTCTCGATACGAAAATTTGGATAGGTGTTTTTAAATTTGTTGATCTCTGTGCGTTTTGTATGATAGGAGTTGCCCTTTAGCTCGATCAAACTATCGGTTTTGTATATGTAATCAACCAGCTTTTTTTCAAACAAGTAATCTTCAAAAACATCAAAGATATTTGCGCTCTCATCGATCATCACGGCAAATTTTTCAAGGATATTTTCAGCCACGTAATCAATCCTTGAGTAGTGGCGCGAACTGTTGTTTAAATTCATGATTTCAAAGCATTTTTCCGTAGCGTTTTTCAGATTTTCAAACTTACCGATAGGTGGCAAAAGCATGCTAAGCTCGCTTCCCGTCATCACAAAGAGGCAAAAGCAATCCTCTATGACCGCGTAAAAGCCGCTTGCGTTTGAAAGCCAGATATAATTTGCCGCAAATGTATAATCGCTTATGCTAAGTTCGATTTCATTTTGGAGTTTTTCAAGATATTTTTGCATACAAGGTTTTGTTGTAATGCTGAATTTTTCGAGGTTATAATCACCTATGACAAGCATTTTGAAGTGTTCCTAAAATTTTAAAATTTAGGCGCTATTGTACTGCAAATTTTGAGATTTTAAGCAAAAAATTTTTGAAATTTAATTTCATAAAAAAATCCTTTTAGCATTAAAATAAATCCTTTTGGCGATAAATTTAAATTGATAATATTCATCATAAAGACTATACTAGGTATAAATTTAAAGGAGATGTAATGAAAAATATAAAAATTTTGTTTTTAATTGCAGCGCTAGCAATAAACGCTTTTGCTCATACTTTTTGGATAAATTTAAGCGAGCATACGGTGCATAGACCGGGGCATTTGCTTGTAAATGTCGGCTGGGGGCATCAAATACCAATTGATGATATGGTAAATTCTGAAAACGGAAGCGTAAATTTACAAAAATTTCAAATGATAGACGAGAATGGAGTTTCAAAGCTTTATTTTCCTGAATTTAGTCCGCCAAAGCCGTTTTTGGAGGGTGATAAATTTAGTGTTTTTGAGGCCGATTTTGCCTTTAATAAAATTTCACTCAAAAAAGATATGCCTAAAAATGTAACTTTTGAAGCCGTCACAAAACCAGCTTTTGTCACGCAATACATCGATAAAAACGGCAAATCCAGAATGAAACAAAAGCCTCTTAATGAGATAAATGACGCTTCAAAGGTGCTTTTTGCGCTTAAATATCAAGCCTTTGCGAAGAGATATTTAAATTTCAATAGCGAACTAAAGCCTCTTGGTCACGCTCTTGAAATTATGCCAAGGGGTAATATATCTAATTTAAAAGTTGGCGATGAAGTTGAGTTTGAAGTTCTTTTTAATGGAAAGAAAATAAGCGTAAGCGATAAGATGAACGAATTTATAAGAGCTGATAATGAAAATTTAGGTCAAGTTGGCGGTACTGCTTATTATTCGTTTTTGATGAATGGAGTGGCCAAGATAAGACTTACGCATCCTGGCGAGTGGGTCGTTAGTATCTCTTACAATCAAAGTGTGACAAAGGACGGGGAGTTAAAAGAGCTTTTTGGAAAGACTAAGAATGTATTTCATATGGCTAGTCTCGCTTTTAATGTAAAAGAACGTTGAGGTATAATTTAGGCTCTTTTAAAGAGCCAAAATTTTCATTAAACCATCTTTAGAACCTCGACTACTTCGCCTTTAGCTATGAATTCCGTCTCTTTTGGGATGATTAAAAGAGCTGCGTCGTTTAAGAGGTTGTTTACGATCGCGGAGCTTCCAAGCTTTTTGCCGTCTAAATTTACGTAAATTTTGCCGTCGCGATTTACTAAATTTGCAGCCGTAAATTCCAAAAATGGTGAGCGTTTTTTATAATCTTCATCCATTATCGCAGTTATCTTTGGCTCAGGTAGATCAAACCAAGCGTTTATCAAAACTCGCACGTAAAGCACGCACATCACCATTGCCGAATACGGAAATCCGGGAAGTGCGAAGATGTATTTATCCTCACTTTTTACTACTTTGATGTGTCTGCCGGGTTTTATCGCCGCACCGTCTATGATGATCTTAAAGTTTTGATCAAGCGCGCCCTTTACGAAGTCGTAATCCCCCATGCTGATACCGCCTGTGGTTACTAAGATATCGGCACTCTTTAAAGCACTTATGATAGCCTCTTTTACGGTGTCGGCGTTATCTTTTGCGATCTCACAGATGATCGGCTCGGCTCCCATTTTGCGCACCATTTGGGCGATTGCGATGTGGTTTGAGCTGTGAATTTGAGCAGGGTTTAAAAGCGGCTCGCCAAGATCTCTTATCTCGCTTCCGGTAGCCAGTATAGCAACTCGCGGGCGTACAAATACGCTTATGTGAAACATCCCAAGCTCAGCCATAAGCGCAACCTCTGCGTAGCCTATTTTGGTGCCTTTTTTGATGAGAATTTCGCCTTTTTTGTAGCTCTCGCCGACCTCTCTAACTGCAAAGCCTTTATTTACAGGCTTTTTTATGATGATTTTAGAGCCTGCAACTTCGACGTTTTCAACCGGTACAAGCGTGTCTGTGCCCTCGCTCATAAGCGAGCCCGTAAAAGTCTTAATGCACTTTGAACTCTCTACTACGATGCCTTTATCGGTGCCTGCCGGAAGGTCGGTGATGAGCTCTAGCTCGCTTAAATTTTCACTCCATTTAAAGGCATATCCGTCCATCGCTGAAGTAGGCTTTGGCGGGTAGTTATCGGCCGCAATGACATCGGTAGCGATATGGCGGTCGAGTGCTTCGGTGATGGCAACTTTTTGAACCTTATCCCAAGGCGTGATCGTGGAGCGCAAAATTTTTAAAGTGTCATCATATTTAGCCCATTCTTTCATTATATATCCTTAGTGTAATTAGAGTATTATTTAAAATTTGCATATTCTATCATTTTTGATTTAAACAAAGCAGTAAATTTATCACCTTTTTATTTTCACAATTGTAAAATCTTACACAAGAAATCAGGTTGATTTTACAATTATTCAAGGAACTTCAATGAATTTTTCAAACTATAAGTGGTTTATCGCTGCCGGCGGTGCTTTGGGCCTACTTGGCGCGATTTTAGTATATCTTGGCAACCCTGGAAATATGGGTGTATGCGCCGCTTGCTTTTTGCGTGATACAACTGGTGCGCTCGGATTTCACAGGGCTGCTGTTGTGCAATATGTAAGACCTGAGATTATAGGTCTAATAATAGGTGGATTTATTGCCAGTATGTTTTGGACTAAGGAATTTGTCGCAACTACGGGCTCGTCACCATTTACTCGCTTTTTCTTGGGTGCTTTTGCGATGATAGGATGTCTTGTATTTTTAGGATGTCCTTGGAGAGCTTTTTTGCGTTTAGGTGGCGGTGATATGACTGCAATAGCTGGATTTGTAGGGCTTGCTGCTGGAGTTGGCATAGGAATATTCTTTAAAAAACGCGGATATGCACTTACGGAAGGCGACAGGCTTCCTGCGGCTATGGGATTTTTGCCTACTATTATAGGAGTGATTATGCTTTTGGCTTTAGTTCTTGGGCTAAAGCTAGGTGATAATGCGCCTTTATTTGAGTCGGCTAAAGGTCCTGGATCTCAGCATGCTCCTATAATTGCCTCGCTTGTTTTAAGTATTATAATTGGTGCTTTGATGCATAAGAGTAAATTTTGTAGTGTTGGAGCATTTAGTAGGTTATTTCACAAAGACTTTTCGATGTTTAGCGGAATTATCAGCATAATAGTATTTGCAACTATCGCAAATGTAGCTCTTGGGCAGTATAAATTTGGCTTTGAGGCTCAGCCTATAGCGCATAATAATTATGTATGGAATTTTTTAGGTATGGTTCTTGCCGGGCTTTGCTTTAGTTTAAGCGAAGGATGTCCTGGTAAACACTTAGTTCAAATGGGTGTAGGAAATTTAAGCTCTGTTATTTTTGTTATAGGTATGATGGCTGGTGCGGCGGTGGCACATAACTTTTTATTAGCGAGCTCTCCAAGTGGAATAACTGCGGCAGCACCTTGGGCGGTAGCGATAGGATTTATATTCGCTGTGTATGTTGGATTTTTCCATAAGAAAATTGCCTAATCGGCACTAAATTTATCCAAACTACGCTGTATATGGCATAGTTTGGATAAAATATTAAGTTATGCTAAAAGCCCGGCGCCTTTTATCGCTTGGCTTCGTTCTTTGGCGTAAATTCGTTTGCCGTCTATCACATCGTATTTCCAGATAGGCGCATTTGCTTTAAAGTCCTCGACAAATTCGTTGATTAGCTTTAGTGCAACCTTTCTTTGAGGGCTTACAACTCCTGCGACATATGAGCTTGTATGCACAGCCACATCGCCTTTTGAGTGAGCAAAGAGGACGTGAGCATTTTCTTTTGCCGCTTTTTCTTCCCAGCCTTTTAGCCATTTTGCTAAAATCGGCTCATATATATCAAAGCTAAGCGCACTTATGCCGCCTTCTTCGCGCACGATGCCCACAAATGTGATAAACGCACCGCAATTTTTATCTTTAAACTCGTTATACCAAGCGTTTGTGATCTTTTCGACCTCTAAGTTTCCTTCGTAAATTTCCATCTTAACCTCCACAAACTGGTGGTAAAATAGAAATTCTATCGCCGTCTTTAAGAGGGGTCTCAAGAGAGCTAACTATCTCGTCATTTACAGCTACAGCACAAATTTTAAGCCACTCGTTTAATTCAAAATTTGTATATTTATTTAGCTTTTCTTTAACTTCAGATAAATTTGAGGCTTCAAGCTTTATATTATCAAGCTTTATAGGTCCTAAAAACTCAATTTCTACCATCATACATCCTTTAAAAATTTATCCCATTTTAGCCTAAAATTTTTAAATTTAGATATACTAGTAAACTTATATTTATAACTCAAAGAGAAAAAATGAACGAAATAATAAATAGCATAAAGACACCTGCTTATGTCTGTGAAGAGGCGCTTTTACGTAAAAATTTGACAATTTTAAAAAGAGTAAAAGATGAAAGCGGGGCTAAAATTTTAGTAGCACTTAAAGGATTTGCTTTTAGCGGAGCTATGGATATAGTGAGTGAGTATCTTGACGGAGCGACTTGTAGCGGACTTTGGGAGGCAAAATTTGCAAAAGATTATATAAAAGGTGAAATCCATACATATTCGCCTGCTTTTAAAGATGAGGATATCGATGAAATTTTAGATATTTCAAAACATGTGGTCTTTAATAGCTTTAATCAGTGGCAAAAATTTAAAGATAAAGCTCTATCAAAAGGCATAATTTGTGGACTTCGTGTAAATCCTGAAAGTTCAGCTTCGCCAACTGATATGTATAACCCATGTGCTAAGTTTAGTCGCCTTGGCATTACAAGAGCAAATTTTAAGCCTGAACTTCTTGAAGGTATAACAGGGCTTCATTTTCACGCACTTTGCGAAGAGAGTGCCGAGAGCCTAGAGACCGTACTTATGGCGTTTGAAGAGAAATTTGGCGAGTTTATACCTAAGATGAAGTGGATAAATTTCGGCGGCGGACACCATATCACTAGAAAAGACTATAACGTTGATCTGCTTATAAAGCTGGTTAAAAATTTCCGCCAAAAATACGGCGTAGAAGTATATCTAGAGCCTGGAGAGGCGGTTGGCTGGCAGTGCGGATTTTTGATATCAAGCGTGCTAGATATCGTTGAAAACGAGAAAAATATCGCCATCTTAGACACATCAGCTGAAGCGCATATGCCTGATACCATACTAATGCCTTATCGTCCTGCGGTGCGCGGCGAGAGTAAAAACGGCAAATTTAGCTATCGCTTTGGCGGCAATACCTGTCTTGCAGGCGATATTGTCGGAATTGACGCCGGCAATGCCGAATATAAATTTGATAGCGAGCTAAAGATCGGCGATAGAGTGATATTTGAAGATCAGATCCACTACACTATCGTAAAAAACACGACTTTTAACGGAATCAAGCTGCCTGATCTGCTACTTCTTAAAGAAAACGGCGAAATAAAAACAATTAGAAAATTTGGATACGAGCAATATAAGGATAGGAATTAAAGAGATAAAATGATAGTTAATAAGAGCTATGAAATTGCTTCATGTGATGATGTAGAGCTTAATATCAAGCGAGATTCACTTTTGGAATTTCGTATAAGTTATGATAACGAGTGCGAGATAGAAACTGTGCTATTTGTAGTGTCAGGACTTGGCGGCGATGCAGATTCATCTTACAAACAGCATCTGGCCGAGTTTGCTGTAAAGGAATTTGGTGTGGCTGTTGTAATTGTGAATTATCATTGTATCGGAAATAGACCTCAAGTCGGTTCTGTATTTTGTATGGATAGAATTGATCAGTACTATTTAGCTGCCAAATGCCAAGAGATAGGTATTCCTTTAAGTGGAGATCTAAGCTCTTTAGAGAGTTATCAAATGACACAAAGTATTTTGCTTGGTCTTAATCAAACACTATCTGACAAAAAAGCCAAAGGAGAACTTCCTGATGATTATTTAATGGAACTTTCCGTAACTATTCAGCCAACTAAAAATGAATATCAAAATTTTGGTATTATGCAAGCTCAAGATCTCATAAACACACTGCTTTTTATTAAAAATTCTCCGCCATTTAAAGTTTTTGGAACAAATACGGATAATCTTAATATTATTATGCTGGGTAGCTCACATGGTGGATATTTGGCTCACATGGCTGCAAAAATTGCCCCATGGTTAATTGACGGAGTGATAGATAATAGTTGTTATGCAAACAATCCTTTTTCTTTTATAGGATTTGGCAAAGAGGTTGACTATAAAAAATATTATGGCTTTTCAACTACACTATTTTTTAATAATATTAATATCTTTTGCTCTGATAAGACTTATTGGACATTAAATCAAAATTCGCCAAACTATTTCTCTGAAGCAAGGGAGGAGATACGTTATTTGTTAAATTTGGATCACTTAAAAATACAAAGTGGGTATCCAAAGCCAATTTACGTCAGTTATCACTCCGTAAAAGATACTAGTATTGCTCCAGCAAGCGACAAGGCGGAGCTTTATAAAATACTTCGAGAGTTTGGATTCGATGCTACTTTAAATATGATAAAAGATGAGAGTGAAATAGACGGTAAATTTATTAAAAATTTAGAACATGGCATGAATATGTCTATAAAAAGCCTTATTAAAAAAGAGCTATCAAAAATGATTAAAAAGCTAAAAAAAGTAAAAAAAGAGCCTTGGAACCAAAAAAGCATAAGTTATAAAAGTGTTGATTTGATATATAAATTTTATGAGATGGATGATAAGATAAATTTGGCAATTTCTAAAACAAAACAATAAAATTCATAAAAATATCATACTTAATTCTAGTTTTTTAAAATTTATACTATTTTGATAATAATATAAATTGATTTTGAGATTTGTTTCTAATAAAAAATAGTAAAAATTTGTTTTCAGGAATAGCTCTAAAAGCCCTAAAAATAGGGAGTTTGAATTATGCAATTAAGGCATATTTAAGCTAAAATTAACTTTTTGGGCTTATATTTTTTTAAGTATATTTGCTAAGCTTAGTCGTAGTATAGTTTCATTGTCGAAATTTAGATAAACACTTTCGACATTTGAGATTAAAAGGGAAATAAAGATGGCAAGTATGAGGGAAATAGCAGCTGCTAGAGCGCTTTACTATTCGCTTTTTTCAAGACTTTTTGTCTTTAGTATTAAAGAGGATAGATTTGATGGCGTTTCAAAAATGCTATCTTTAATGACTACTGCTAACTTTGATGAAAATTCTGCCGCTGCCATAATGAGGCTTAGCTCAAATTTTGATGAGAAAAATCCGCAAAATATAATAGATGAATACGATAATATATTTCACGCCCCTCCAAAACCGCTTAGAAACAGCTTGTCCTATTACGATGAGGGTTTTGAGATAGGAAATGTATGCGCAAAGATAAGGAAGATATTGGCACATACTGATATTAGGCGGGATGAGAAAAATTTCAAAGAGAATGAAGATAGTGTCGGATTTGTTTTTACTCTTATGAGCGAATTTGTAAATAGAGCTGCCAGAGGAGAAAGTGAGTATGAAGAGCTTGCCGAGAAGCTATTTAAAGAGATTATAAATCCATACATAGATCAATTTTGTGAAAAATTATTTATGCACGAAGAGGCTAAAATTTATAAAGATGTAGCAACGCTTCTTCAAAGTTTTATAGAGTTTGAAAGAGTGTGCTATGAGTTATCAAAACCTCCGGTTCGTGACGAGTCAAGCAAGAAATCTTATGACAATATATCTCGTTCGGAGATGATTAGAAGAGAGAAAAATAGAGTTAGAAAAATGACAGCTAAAAATTTTGAGGGAGAGGAATAATGGAAAAAACAAGACGTGAATTTCTCAAAAAACTTGGTTTTGCCGGAAGTGCAGCAGCTGTAGCTGCAACTGCTGCATATTCTGCGGGATCAAATTTAAAAAGTGGGAAAAGTAAGAAAAATGAGGTGCTTTATACAAGAAGCAAAACATGGGAATTTTACTATCAACAAGCAAAGTAAATTTAATAAAGTATAGAAAGGGCTAGGATGTCGCAAGCTAATATAGGTATTGCGCCAAGCAAAATCGGTCGTAGATCGTTTTTGAAGATGGCATCGCTTGCTACTGCCATAGGCTCTGTTAGCGGACTTGCCGCAAGCGGAGTTACAAGAGAGGCTAGTAGTGAAGAGAAAAAGAATCCATTTCCAAATTCTCGAATCGTAAAGAGCATCTGTACAGCATGTTCTGTTGGGTGTGGAGTTATTGCAGAGGTTGAAAATGGTGTTTGGGTTCGTCAAGAGGTTGCCCAAGACCACCCTGTAAGTGCAGGTGGTCATTGCTGTAAGGGCAGCGATATGATCGATATGATTCGCTCTCATTGTCGCTTAAAATACCCTATGGTTAAAGAAAATGGCAAGTGGAAACGCATAAGTTATACTGAAGCGTTTGACAGAATAGGCGCTCAGCTTAAAAAATATAGAGAGGAAAATCCAGAACAAGTTATGTTCCTAGGTTCTGCCAAAGTTAGCAACGAACAAAGCTACTATATAAGCAAATTCGCTGCTATGTTTGGAACGAACAACCTAGATCATCAAGCTAGAATTTGACATAGTGCAACAGTCGCCGGTGTGGCGAATACTTGGGGTTACGGCGCTATGACAAACCACCTTGGAGATATCCAAAACGCAAAATCTATATTTATAATAGGCGCAAATCCGGCGGTTAATCACCCTGTTGGATTTAGACACTTCTTAAAAGCTAAGGAAAATAACGGCGCTAAGCTTATCGTGGTTGATCCAAGATATACGAGAACTGCGGCTAAGGCTGATTATTTCGCTCAAATTCGTCCAGGAACGGATATTCCTTTTATGTACGGAATGATGAATTTGATCTTTGAAAACGGCTGGGAAGATAAAAAATTCATAGAAGATAGAACTTACGGTATAGACTTAATCCGCGAAGAGGCTAAAAAATGGACTCCTGAAGTGGTCGAGGATGTAACGGGCGTAAAAGCTAGCATTCTTAAAGAGATAACCGAAGTTTTCGTTAAAAACAAACCGGGCTCGGTTGTATGGGCTATGGGTCTAACTCAGCACACCATAGGAAGCTCAAACACCCGTATAGCTCCTATCCTTCAGCTAATACTAGGCAACATGGGCGTAAGCGGCGGCGGATGTAACATCCTTCGCGGACACGATAACGTTCAAGGCGCAAGCGATATGGCAAACGCTCCTGACAGCTTGCCCGGATACTACTCCAAAAACGAAGGCTCTTGGAAGTATTTTGCTAAGATGTGGAAGGTTGATTACGAGTGGTTACAAGGAAATTTCGTTAAGCCTGAATGGATGTTTAAGCCGGGCTTTACTCTTGCTAGATGGTGGGCGGGACCGCTTGACGGAAAGAACGGAAACGATCCTATAGATAACGCAGGAGCAAGCCTAAAAGCTCTATTTGTCATAGGAAACGGTATAACATCTACCGCTCAACAAGCAAAGGTTCAAGAGGGTCTTGATAATCTTGAGCTTCTTATATTAGCCGATCCTTTCGTAAACGAAGCGGGTATTGTTACAAATAAAAAGGATAATATATTCTTGCTTCCTTCTGCCACTCAGTTTGAGACAAGCGGAACGGTTGTAGCCACAAACCGCTCTGGGCAGTGGAGATCTCAGGCTATCGAGCCAATGTATGAGAGCAAACCTGATCAAGAAATTTTGTTTGAACTTGCTAAACGTATAGGATTTTATGACGAACTAACCAGAACTATTCGTGATGAAAACGGCAAGATCGAGTGGCCGGAAGCCGCTACTAGAGAAATTTCAAGCATAGTAAAGAGTATAGGTCTTACGGGATGGACTCCAGAGAGATTAAAGAGACATCAGGAAAATTGGGATAAATTTGACGAGCAAACTCTTATTGGTAAGCCTGGAACTGCAGTTGAGGGTGAATATTATGGACTACCTTGGCCTTGCTGGACGGCCAAACATCCTGGAAGCCCTAATTTATATGATATAAATAAACCTGTTATGCAAGGTGGTATGGGCTTTAGAAATCGCTTCGGTTTAGAGCATAATGGAGTAAACCAGCTAGCAGGCGAGGGTAGTGCGCCGGTTGATTCTGTGGTTAAGGGCGGATATCCTCAAATCACAAAAGAAAACATCGAAAAAGTTTTAGGCATAACTTTAACAGAAGAAGAGAAAGCCAAAATGGGTGCAAGCTGGGCTACCGATAGTAGCGGTATAATAGCCGAAAAATGTATGGAAAAAGGCATAGCTCCTTACGGAAATGCAAGAGCAAGGGCGATAGTATGGACGTTTGCAGATCAAATTCCTCAACACCGCGAGCCAATACATTCGCCAAGAACAGATCTTGCCAAGAAGTACCCAAGCTTTAAAGATAAACCAAATCACTACCGCGTATTTACAAAATACGAGAGCTTGCAGCAAAGCACAGATTTTGCTAAAGAGTTCCCTGTAAATTTGGTTACTGGACGTTTAGTAAATCTAAATGGAGCTGGCATGGAAAATAGAGCGAGCAAATATCTAGCGCGCTTAACTCCTGAGATGTTTGCCGACGTGCACCCTGATTTGGCGGCTAAATATCAGCTTAAAAACGGCGATATGATATGGATTTACTCTCCTGAGGGAACAAGGATAAAAGTAAAAACAAGGATAGTTCATTCTGTAGCTCCTGATATGGTATTTTTACCGTTTCACTTTGCAGGCGTTATGCAGGGCGTTGATTTGACTGGAAATTTCCCGGACGGAACTAAACCTTTCGCATCCGGAGAAAGTGCAAATACGGTTACTAACTATGGCTATGATATAGTAACTCAAATTCCAGAAACAAAAGGCGGTCTATGCCGCATAGAAAAGGCGTAATATGAGCGATTTAACTAGATTAAAATTTTATTGCGATGATGATAGATGTATTGATTGCAACGGATGCGCAGTGGCTTGTGACGAGGCTCATGAGCTACCTATAGGCGTTAGAAGGCGCAGAGTTATCACATTAAATGAGGGAATTCAGGGCAAAGAAATTTCTACGTCTATTGCTTGTATGCACTGCGAAGATGCTCCATGCTCGCTTGTATGTCCTGTGAACTGTTTTTATATCAGAAATGACGGAATCGTCCTTCACGATAAAGAAATTTGCATAGGTTGCGGATACTGCTTGTATGCTTGTCCTTTCGGTGCTCCACAATTTCCAAAGAGTGGTGTATTTGGAGTTAAAGGTTCTATGGACAAATGCACTATGTGTGCAGGCGGTCCTGAGGCCACAAATAGCGAACATGAATTTGAAGAGTATGGTCAAAACAGAATTTCTGAAGGCAAAGTGCCGGTATGTGCGGCAATGTGTTCAACAAAAGCTTTACTTGTGGGGGAATCTGCTATAATTGCACAAATCTATCAAGACAGGGTAAACGCTAGAGGTTATGGTATAAAAGATATCAAGCAGAGCCCAACTTGGAAGATAGCCTATTACACAAAGGATAGATTATGAGAAAAATATTATCTCTTTTTGCGTTTGTTATAAGCGCTTTTGCTCTAAATTTACCTGACGGCACAAATCAATACGAAAGTAATGTTTGGGCTGCAGGAAGAGTAGAGAACATAAAGCCTTATGAAGATGGCTTTGGGCCACTCTTTACATTTATTCAAGGTAATGACTACTTTGCGTTTGGCGTTGTTGCAATAATTGCTGCCGTTGTATTTGCCTTTGTTTTGCACTTTTTGATCATAGGTCCAAAACACTTTAGTCACGATGGCAAGAAAATTTATGCCTTCGGAGTGATTGAGCGTGTGTCTCATGCTCTTGCAGCGGTATCTTGGGTAATTCTTGTTCCAACCGGTATAATTATGATGTGGGGCGATCTATTTGGTGGCGGAGCTTTTGTTAGAGTCTGTAAAAATTTACACGGCATAGCTACGATCATCTTTGCGGTCTCTGTGCCTCCGATGATGATTTACTGGACAAAGAGAATGCTTCCTGCGATCTATGACATCAAATGGATGATGATAGTGGGCGGCTATCTTTCAAAGGTTAAGCGACCTGTACCTGCGGGCAAATTTAACGCAGGACAAAAGGCGTGGTACTGGATAGCTATTCCTGGCGGTCTTGTCATGATAGCAACGGGAGCTGCGATGTATTTCCTAGACTTCTCAACTCCAAACGTTGCAGGCTGGCTTGGCATGAGCCAGATAGAGGTTCTTAGACTTTCAGCTATCATCCACAACATCCTAGGTATCGTGTGCGCTACTTTCTTCTTTGTGCATATCTACATGGCGGCAATCGCTATTCACGGAGCGATCTGGTCGATGGTTACAGGATATAAAGAGGAAGAAGAGGTGGCTATACTTCATAGCTATTGGTATAAAGAGCTTCAAAGCAAGGGTCAAATTTAAAATTTATAAATAGGGAATTTGGGTTCAAATTCCCTTTAAATTTAAAATTTAAGAAATATGCTAAAAAATCATATCTAAAAAGCTTCAAGATACCCAATACTACGATATAAACTAAGTTTAAGTTTTATGCTTTATTTAAGTGAAAATCTAATACAATTCAAATACAAATTTTAATAAAATAACTCTGTTTTATTAAAATTTAAAGGAAGTCGATGCAGCCGATTTATACTACGCAGATCACCAAATTTAAAGGCGATACGCAATTTTTAAAAGATGATATCTTGGTTCGTGAGATCAAGCTTGAAATTCAGATCAACGACAGGCGATTTGGCGCGATGATGGCAACGCCTGTAGATCAAGAAACACTTGCCGTGGGCTATCTCATAAGCGAAAATATCATAGCTAAAGCAAGCGATATAAGCGATGTGAAGCTTGATGATGACGGACTTAGCGTAAAGATAACCGCAAAGGTAAATGAAGGCAGTATGAAGCGCTTTGACGAAGAGGCTATCATCATAAGCGGATGCGGCAGAGGCCAAACCGCTAACATCGATCCTGAGGCTATGTCTGCTAGGGTTGTAAAGGCTGATATCAAATTTAAAAAAGATGAAATTTTAAAGCAGATGAGGCAGTTTTACACTCAGTGTGAGCTTTACGAGATGACAGGCTGTGTGCATACGGCAAAGCTTTATGTCGATGAAAATACATTTTTTATCGGCGAGGATATCGCTCAGCACAACACTATCGATAAGGCTGTAGGCAAGGCTTGCTTAGCAGGAGTTGATCTAAGTAAGACATTTTTAATGGTTAGCGGAAGACTAAGCTCGGAGATGGTGGCAAAGGCTGTTATGCACGGTGTGCCAGCACTTGTTTCGCGCACGGCTCCCACTAGCCTTGGAGTGCTGATAGCGCGTAAGTTTAACCTTACTCTTTGCGGATTTGCAAGGGGTGAAAATATGAACGTTTATAGCGGACTTGAGAGGATTATAGGATGAGTAAAGAGGTCGAAAATTTGATAAATGATCTGCTTAATTCAAACGGCAGACTTGATTGCGGTTCGGCTTTTAAAATTTCAGCTAAGACAAACACGCCTATTGAAGAGGTTGGCAAGATAGCTTCAGATATCGGTGTTAAGATAGATAACTGCGAGCTTGGGCAGTTTGGAAAGCTTGATTGTGAAAGCGGGAGTGTAGAGGTTTTAGCTAAGCTTGAGCCGTTTTTGGATGAGAAAAGAAGGATATTTTGCGCTGATGGTAGAGACGCGGCTAAAGGAGTTGGATTAAAGAAAATTCGCTCAACTTTAAAAGATTATAAGATCGACGTAAAATACTGCAAACTCGGCTGTTTTAAAGAAAAAAAAGGCAAGACAATGGTAGTAAAAACTAAAACATGGATAGAAAATAATGAAGGCGAGCTAATATTTGGCAAAGGCAAAACCGAAGTGCTTGAGGTGATCGCTCAGGTTGGCTCTATCTCTAAAGCGGCTGAAATTTTAGGAATGAACTATAAAAAGTGCTGGAATCACTTGCAAATTTTACAAAAAAATATGAAAGAAGATCTTGTAAATACAAAGCAAGGCGGAGGAGATAATGCAGGAACCACGCTAAATGAACGCGCTTATGAGCTCATTAACGCATATAAGCAGCTTCAAGCCGATATCGAAGAGTACGCAAACAAGCGCTTTAAAGAGCTGTTTATCAAAAAACAAGAGAAATAACAACCAAATTTATACAAGGGAGAAAAATGTATATCAAACTAAATGACAGAGTCTATCTTAACAAAGATAAGATCACAAGAGTAAAAGTTGATAGCGTGCAAGACGGTATCAGGATCCGCTTCTACGAAGGACAAAATCAAGTTGCAAAGAGCGGAAAATTCGAAAGCGAAGCAAAAGCTATCGAATGGCTTGAGAAAAACTTCATCAACAAATAACAACCACAAAAGGCGCTTAGCAGATTTAGGCGCCGTAATTTTTAAATTTCACTTCTTTTAAAATTCAACTTCGCTTTTAAATCTTTAAAATTTAAAATGATATAATCTCTTCTAAGCTTCAAGGTTTATCGGGCTTAGTCCGTTTGAAGAGACAAGAAAAAGGAAAAACATGCAAATAGATTGTAGAAATTTAGAGTGCCCTCAGCCGGTTATAAACACTAAAAACGCCTTAAATGAGCTAAAAGAGGGCGAAATTTTAGAAATTTTAGTAAATGCCGTAGCTCCAAAAGAAAATATCAGTCGCTTTTTAACTTCTCAAAATATCAAATTTACTATGACCGAAGATAATGATGAAGTGATAATTAGAGCCGTTAAAAGCGGGGCTGAGATAAAGAGTGAAAATTTTGATGAATTTCTTTGTAAAACTCCTAGCAAGGCCAGCAAAGTTATTTATATCAGCGAAGAGCACGCAGGCAGCGGACCTGTAGGCGTTGGGCTCATGTCAAAATTTATAGGCGCGCTTCTTCAGCTTGAAACTAAGCCTTATGCGGTTATTTGCGTAAATAACGCTGTAAAGATGACTACCGATCGCGGACACGTTAGCTTTGCGCCATTAAAAGAGCTTGAAAAAGCAGGTGTGAAAATTTTAAGCTGCGGAAGCTGCTTGGAGGCTTATAAGCTGGTTGATAAATTAAGCGTCGGCGAGATTACAAACGCTTATGAGGTCGTGAATATGCTTGCCAAATATGATGTGATAAAACTATGATGTATAACGATAAAAGACTTACTAAATTTGTAGCTGCTGCGGGTTGAGCTGCCAAACTTGACCCGTTGGGTCTACACAAAAGCATTGGCGATCTTGACTTAGCGCATCCAAATTTGCTAACGCGCGTGGATACAAATGAAGACGCGAGTGTATTTAAGCTAAGCGATGAGATTGCGCTCGTACAAACGCTTGACTTCATCACGCCGGTTGTCGATGATCCATATCTTTACGGTCAAATAGCTGCTGCAAACTCTCTTAGCGATATCTTTGCCATGGGCGCAAAGGTTATAAATGCACTAAATATCGTGGGCTTTGATAGCTGCCACCTTGAGCCTGAAGTTTTAAGCGAAATTTTGCAAGGCGGACTAAGTAAGGTGCGTGAGTGCGGCGGCGCTCTTGTGGGTGGACATAGTATCGCAACTAAAGAGATGTACTACGGACTTAGTGTAACGGGAAGCGTGCATCCAAGCAAATTTTGGGCGAATAATACAGCCCGCGCGGGCGACGTGCTAATCTTAACAAAGCCTCTTGGAATGGGTGCGTTAAGCACTTCGATCAAGGCTGATATGCTGGAGTTAAAGCAGATAAAAGAGGCTGCAAACTATATGGCTCAGCTAAATTTTTACGCTGTTGGCGCCATGAGTGAAATTTGTGTTTCTGCGGCTACCGATGTAACAGGATTTGGTTTTTTGGGGCATTTAAGCGAGATGTTAAGAGATGATATAGGCTTTGAAATTTTTGCCGATAAGGTGCCTATCTTAAAGAGTGCAAAAGAGATGGCGAGTATGGGACTTTTGCCTGCGGGAAGTTATAAAAACCGCGAATTTGCAAGTAAATTTGTAATCGGAAAAGAGGCTGATATACTGCTTTACGATGCTCAAACTTCAGGCGGACTTTTGCTTGCAGTTGATGAAAAGCAGGCAAATTTAACTCTTGAACGACTAAAAGAGGCAGGATATGAGATGAGTTCTATAGTAGGTTGTGTTACTAAAAATAACACAAATAAGATAAATTTAATTTAGGATAAATCTAAAAATTGATAAATATTGAAATATTGATGAGGTTTTGATAATAGTGTATAGTGCTTTATGGATAGAAAATTAATCTTTCTAATCTGACACAGTCATTATTTAGCCATTTGTTTAAATTTCATCTATATTTAATACCTGTTATAAAATATATAGTAAAGTGAATTTTAAGGATTCGTTTTTTATTTTAAAAAGCAAGCCTTAATTTATTTTTACAAGGAGCAGAAATGGCTACAAAAGAGATTAACCTAGAGGATTTAAAAAACGATATCGATGCTCTGAAATCAGATTTGAAAGATATTGTAAAATCAATTAAAGATATCGGAGTTTCCAAAGTTGAGGCAGGCAAGGATAAAATTTTAGACCAGATAGATGTTGAAGAGATCAAAAAATACATCGACGAGCTAAAAGCAAAAGGCAAAGATAGCATCGATAGCGTAAATGACACTATCAAAGAAGATCCTATAAAAAGCGTTGCCATAGCTGCCGGAGTTGGCTTCGTGCTAGCTTGGTTGCTCAAAAAATAATGGCAAATATATCTGAGTTTATAGTCTCTATTGTAGAGCTTGTCGAGGCTCAGGCTGATGATATCAGGCACTCTTTTTTTAAGAGTGCCAGCGGTTTTTTGCTTACCGTTACGGCGACTGTATTAGCCATCATAGGATTTATATTTTTCCTTGTCGGGTTAAATATACTTTTAGTTTCTATGATAGGCGAGGTTGCAGCGTATCTATCGACCTCTTTTGTCGCTTTTATAGCCGCATTTATCATATATAAGGTAGCTTCATGGAAAGCAAGATGACAAGAGAAAAGCTTGGCGTAGTCGTCGCTATGCTTGAGGGAAGGGATAAGAACAAAAAGCACTTAAGACTCGAAGAGGCAAAGCTTAGGATGCTTTTAAACGATCCCGGCTTTGACATCTCTCGTGAGCTTAAATTTATAAATCAAGGCATGATTGCCGATGCTTTAATAAATTTTATAAATAAAAATTTGATTATGCCCGCTTTAATCAAGCTTTTTAAAAGATAGAATAGATAAAATAACTATCATAAAAGGAGATTTTATGGATTATTTGGAAATCATAAATTTTCGCCACGCTTGCAAAATTTTTGATGAAAATAAAAAGATCAAAAAAGCCGATTTTGAGTTTATCCTAGAAGCCGGTAGGCTTAGTCCAAGCTCGCTCGGGCTTGAGCAATGGGATTTTATAGTTGTCCAAAACTCTGTTATGCGCGAGAAGATAAAAGAAAAATCTTGGGGGCAAGCTCAAATCACTACTTGTTCTCATCTTGTAGTTGTCCTTGCAAAGATCTCTGAGCTAAAAAGCGGTAGCGAGTATATAGATAAGATGATAGATAGATTTCCTTTTAAATCGCCTGAAGAGCGCGCAGCTAAAGAGGAGTTTTATAAAACCAAATTAGCGCAAAAGCTTCAAGATAATGATGAGATTATCTTTCAGTGGGCGCACGAACAGTGTCTTTTTGCGGCTTTAAATATGATGAATGCGGCGGCAAGTATTGGGGTAGATAGTTGCCCTATGGAGGGCTTTGAGCGCGAAGAGGTAGGTAAAATTTTAGGCATTGACCCGCTTAAGCACCGCGTAGCTATCATCGTGCCGTTTGGCTATAGACTAAATGAACAACCTCCAAAGTATCGCCGTGATATGAGTGATGTCGTAAAGTGGATAGAGTAGATTCAGGGGCTATTAACCCTGAATCTATTATAAAGTAAACTTTAGTAGTCTGACTATCTCTTTGCCTGTTTCCTTAAGCATTAAATCACTGCTTAGGCCAAATCTGTTGCCAAGAAAATACGTTATTACAACCAAAGTTCCATCTTTGTTTTTAAAGTAGTAAAATTTCTTTCCTCCGGCTTCGCTTTGTTTAATATCTACATTATCATCGCCAAACGCTTTTATAAAGTCATCTTTATAGCTTATTCCTACACATATTATTAATTTTGGTTTGTAAATTTTTACCCTTTTTCTCATCTCTTTAAAGCGGTTTTCTTGTATCCATTGTATATACTCGTTCTTGGTTTTAAAGCCTGTAGCGATGCTAAGTTGCTTATTCCAGAGAGCAAAGTCGGTATTTTTAAAAGCCAAAGGATATAAATTTAGCTTAAAATAACCTTTTGAATTGATAACAAACGGTTTTACTTCCTCATTAAACTTTAAAATGTCGGCATATCCGTTTAAAGACGCTAAAAGTTTGAGAGCTTTTTGATTAAATTGATAGGCTAAATTTTCTTCGTTGTTTTTATAGCCTTTAGGTATGCTTTCGTCATTGTTTTTTAAAATATTTTCTAACTCATCTTCATTAAAGCCCTTCCCCCACTCTATGCCGCATAGCCACGCGCTTGGATTCTCAGGCGACCCTATATCTCCGCCATCACATCCGCTAAAGCCTAAAGCCCACCTTTTAAAATATTCTTCTGTCATATTATCCTCTTTGGCATTTATTTTAAAATCTCAATTATTACGAATTTTGCCGCTTGGATTGAACCATGCATGCTTAAGTGCACACCGTCATCCTCTCTGAGTGCCTTTTTATTATCGTCTGCTTTTATAAATTTCCCGTTTTTGCAAAGCGCATCTGTTAAAGATATGAACTGCACGCCTTTTTCGTCTGCCATGCTTTTAAAAATTTTATTTAAATCTCGCATTTTATCGCTATATTTTTTATTTTCCATACAAGGTAGTCCAATCCAAACCATATCTATATCGTGTTTTTTGGCTACTTGATATATCTCTTCTACTCTATTTTTATATCCGTTTTTCCAATCATCTGTGCCAAATTTTGCTACTTTGCTACCAAAAGTAGAGCTATATGTATCATTTGCGCCAAAAGCCGCCATCAAAATAGCGTTTTTATCGCTATTTTCTTCTAGAATTTTATCTAGCTCACTTTGCCAATCATAAAATTTCTTGTTAAGTAGTCCGGTGCTTGCTTTGCCTAAATTTTTTACTTTGACTTGTCTGTTTTTTAATAGATTTTCAAACCCCCAACCAAATCCTTTCATGATAGAATCTCCGACCAGAATAACCGTTGAGTTTGATTCTAAGCTTACTTTTTTTGACTGAGTTATATTTTTTTGTGGCACTGCCTCAGATTTTTCCGCTATCTTTGTTTGGTTTGCGTCTTTAGATGTTTGAGTTAAATTCTGATCTATTTTTTTAGTTATTATAGGTTTTTGCTGGGTTAAATTTATATCCAAATCAGGTTCTGTTGTTTGGGGTAAAGAAGATGGTTTGTCTTTTAAAAAATTTAGACGCTCAAGTTCTTTGTTTATGAAATTTATAGCAAGGATGCTAAATTCGTCAAGCTTTGTATCACTCAAAATAAAATCTTTTTGATATTTTGCTTCAAAATATATAGAGAAAGGGTTTAGCAGGATTAAAAATACTATAAGAAGCGCTCCAAATATTACCGCAAAAGCTCTCATTAAAATCCTTGATAGATGAAATTTGGCATACCGCTAGGCATTAAAAAATATACAATTAATCCGAATAGAGTTAAAAAAATCATACTAAAAAATAGATTTATTTTGCTAAAAAAATTAAAAATAATAGATCTAAAATTTATGTTTGCGTATATAAAAGTAAATAGAAAAGCCATCGCAAAAACAGCTATAATATTTAAATAATCTCCCTCTAAATTTGCTCTCATAGCCTTTAAAAACCTTAACATTCCTGCAAAATCTGTTACAAAAAATATCCATATAAAACTAACGAAAATAAAAGTAAAAAATCTCTTTAAAAAATCAAATTTCAATAGATCGATTTCTTTTGTGAGGTTTAAAAATATAACTCCAAATCCATGCATTAGTCCCCAGATGATGAAATTTATTCCGGCTCCATGCCAGATACCAGATATAAAAAATACTATTAATACATTTATTTGAGTTGATAAAGCTCCACCCCTACTACCTCCAAGAGGGATGTAAATATAATTTTTGAAAAAATTCATCAAAGTTATATGCCAGTTTTGCCAAAATTCTTTTAAATTTAATGCAGCGAAAGGACGATTGAAATTTGGTGGAAGATTAAATCCGCACATAAGCCCTAGAGCCAAAACAAAGTCCACATATCCACTAAAATCGCAATAAAGCATGATTGAGTAGCCAAATAGAGTGGCTATGAGCTCTGATGTTTCAAGCGAATGAGGTGCTTGAAAGGCCGGATTTATAATATCAAATAGATGGTTTGCGATTAGAAGTTTTTTGATAATTGCCAGTGCGAGAAGGGCAAATATCTTATTCTCTTTGCCAAATTCTTTTTTGGTGTTTAGCCTTTCAAAAAATGGCTTTGGTTTTAAAATCGGACCTGAAATAATAACTGCAAAGAAGCTCAAGAACAAAAGTGTATCGAGCAAATTTGGCTCATCTATCTCTTGATTATAACTATCTACAAGCAAGATTATGCTCATAAAAGAGTAAAACGATACTCCAAGAGGCAGAGCTATGTTTTCAAATTTTATTACTCCAAACTTTAGTTCGAAAAAGCCGTTATATTTAAAAAATGCAAGGGTTAAAACCACAAAAGCAATGCCTAAAAATAGATCAAAAGATGAATTTGTATCGTGGATTTTTTTTGCAAAGAAATATACAATCAGGCTAAAAACTATGTTTATGATTAGAAATTTAAGCCCAAGCAGTCCTAAAAACAGATATGAAAAGCCAAGTATTAGCCATTTTTGAGCTTTTATATTTGAATTAAAAAAATAATAAAGCAGCCAAAAAATAAAAAAAGAGACTGCAAATTCGATAGAAAAAAGATTCATAACCTGCCTAAATTTTATTTGGATTATATAAAAAATTTAGTTTTGAAATCTTTAACATTTAAATTTTGCCTATATTTGACTTTTTATTACTTCTATGACATTTTTTACATCATTTTCTGGTTCACTTATTTTATTAAATCTTTTTAAAATTTTGCCGTCTTTTACGATGAGAGTTTGACGATGATAAAATTTCTTGCCGTCACCCGTGCTAAAGGTTTCTAAATTTAGCGCCTTTTCAAGTTCGAAACCCTGATCACTAAAAAAGCTAAAATTTACTCTTAAGGTCTCTTTAAACTCTTTTGTTTTTTCTATACTTAAAGCCCCAACTGTGATAACCTCAAAGCCGAATTTAGCTACTTCGCTAAGATTTGATTGGTAAGCTTTGCACTGGTTCGTGCAACCAGTTAAGCCCTTGGTTTGTTTTAGCTCTTCAGGCAGGAATTTGCCGCTCTCGCCCATTTTGGGATAGACGATTAAAACGCAGTTTTTATTTTTAATCAGTTCTAAAAAATCAATTTCGTTTCCGTTTATATCTTTTACGCCCATGCTTTATCCTTGTTAAATTTGATTTTATGATAGCATAAATTTGCGCTAAAGCTGCGTGAGTAGAGCTGCAATCAGTAAAATTTGAGCTTAAAATTTAGGCTTTTTTCTGTTTAGCGTTAAAGAAATAGACCAAAAACAGCACGGCAAAGCTGATTATGAGCATGAGTGCGGAGTAAACATGCGCTTTTTGATAATCCATCAGCTCGACCGCTTCGTAAATGGCTATGCTTGCGACCTTTGTCTTATCGCCAACACTTCCTCCTATCATCAGTACCACGCCAAATTCGCCCAAAGTATGGGCAAAGCTAACGATAAGTGCAGTTAAAAGCGAAGGCTTGATGTTTGGCAATGCAACCATAAAAAGCGTAGCCCATTTGCCTTTACCCAGTGAATAACTTGCCTCAAAAAGGCTCTTTGGCAGGCTTGAAAATCCGGCTTGCAAAGGCTGAAACATAAATGGAAGCGAGTAGATACAGCTTGCTATGACAAGTCCTGAGAAGTTAAAAACCAAGCGTATATCGAAATTTTCTTCCATAAATTTACCAAAGAAATTGTATGGCGAAAGAAATACAAGCATATAAAATCCAAGCACCGATGGCGGCAAAACAAGCGGAAGGGCCACTATGGATTCGATTATCGGTTTGGCTTTGAAATTTGATCTACTTAGCCAGTAGGCAAGCGGCAGAGTGGCGAAAAACAATATAATCGTCGTGACAAAAGCAAGTTTTAACGATAGATAAAACGGTGTAAAATCAATACTTGATATATCAAACATCGCTTTTGCTTTTTCTAAGAGTTGCCGCAAATGCTTTTGCGCTAAGCGTGGCTTCATCGCCCGCTTTTAGATTCGCCGCTTCCTGATGGCTTAAGACTACTTCGCAAAGCTGCTGTCCGACAAGAGTGATCGCTACATAGATACAGTCGCGCTTTTGAATTTCTAAAATTTTGGCATGAAAGCTAAGCTTTTGGGAATTTGAGTGCTTTAAAAATATCTCGCCGGCGCTTCCGCAGCGCTCTATCACACCTTCACTTAGAACGAATACCTTTGAAGTAAGTTTATAAATTTCAGCTATGTCGTGGCTTACCAAGATGGTCGTCATATCAAATTCGCGGTGAATTTTAAGGAGATAGTCTTGCAACTTCTCGCGCATAGATATATCAAGCGCAGAAAGCGGTTCGTCAAGCAGCATGATTTCAGGCTTTCGCATAAGTGCCCTTGCAAGCGCCACACGCTGCTTTTGACCGCCTGAGAGCTTTGAAATTTGAGCATTTTTAAGCGATGTTAGCTCAACTAGATCAAGCAAGTGGTTTGCGAGCTTTAAATCATTGTTTGCAAAAAGCAAATTTTTAAGCACGTTCATATTTTCAAAAAGAGCGTAATCTTGAAACAAAAATCCTATATTTCTCTTTTGAGGCGGCAATGATTTACCCGCATTGAAAAAGAATTTGTCCTTAACTTTTATCACTCCGCTATCAGGAGTTTCAAAGCCTGCAAGCAAGCGTAAAAGTGTAGTTTTACCGCTTCCGCTTTTGCCGTAAAGTGCTACGAATTCACCCTTTTTGATATCTAGATCAACGTCAAGGCAAAACTGTCCGCTAGAGCCGTTTAAGGTCTTTTTGCATCTAAATTCAATCACGGTTTTTATCGCTGATATAAAGTGAAGTGGCTTTTACGTAAGCGTAAATTTCGTCATTTTGTTTAAGATTTAATCTCTCGCAAGATTTTGTCGTTATTATGCTTTCAAATTCGAAATTTAAAGCCTGCAAATGCAAAACGCTTGTGATATTGCCTTTGGTTAAATTTGAGATTGTCGCTTTTATCTCGTTTGTAAGCGAGCAGTTTTTCAAAGGAGTCGTTGCGATGATGACGTCTGAGCTTTTAAAGGCGAGTTTTACGCTATCGCCTATTTTAAACTCATCTAAATTTTCAAGCCCAAGCATATAAAATTTCATCTCGCCTGAAGTAAATTCAAAGAGATTTACATCCTCGCTACCGGTTATATTTGAAACTTGGGCCTTTATCATTATATGTTGTATCCGAATTTTCTAAAGATCTCTTTTGCTTTTTCGCTTAGGATAAAATCATAAAACGCCTTGGCTTCAGGGTTGTTTTCGCCGCGTTTTAGAAGGATTACGCCTTGATCGATCGGAGTGTAAAGAGCAGGATTAACTAAGATGAAATTTTTACCCTCTTTATATTTGACCATTTTTGGATCATACATCGCGCTAGCTGCGATAAATCCGGCATCCGCCGCGCTAAGAGCCGAGCTTAGAGCCTCTGAAATCGATTTTGTGTAGATGATGTTTTTTTCAACCTTATCAAAAATTCCATCTTTTTTAAGCGCTTCAATACTTGCCTTGCCGTAAGGAGCTGACTCGGGAAGTGCGATAGCAACGGCTTTTAATCCCTCAACCGCTTTGATGCCTTTTGTAAAATCTATGTCGCGGATACTAAATAGTGCAAGCGCACCCTGAGCATAAACTATCGGACGAGTCGCAGAAAAGCCTGCCTCATCAACGGTTTGAACAAATTTCATATTTGCCGCCATAAACACATCAGCAGGTGCGCCGTTTTTGATCTGAGTTGTCAAAGCGCCGCTTCCGCCAAGCGTTACGGTTACTTTTGTGTCCGGATTTGTCTTGGTAAATTCAGCCTTTAACTCATCAAACGCATAAGTTACGTTTGCTGCGGCAAAGACGTTTATCTCGCCAGCGTTTAGATTAAAAGTCGCGATTGCCGCTAAAACTAACGAAAAGAAAGTTTTTTTCATTTTTATACTCCTATTATGATTTGACTTGATTTAATTAAGGCTGTTAGTTCGTCGCCAACGCCTATTTTCATCTCCATTGCGCTATCTTTTGTTATGATTGCGGTGATGGTTTGATGATCGTTTATCTCAAGGACTATTTCAGCGCTTACCGAGCCGATTTTAGCCTCTATCACCTTGCCTTTTAGCTGATTTGCCGCACTTATGTTTAGGTTTTCGTCCTTAGCAAGCATAACGCTTGGAGCTTTAAATATAAATACTACTTTTTTGCCGACTTTTAAATTTAAATTTTTTTCTGATTCTACGGTAACGGCGGCATGTAAAATTTCGCCATTTGATAGTTTGGCTATTATGTCTGAATTTACGGCTCCTGTTTTAATTTTAATTATCTCGCATGATAGTTGATTTCTAGCACTCAAATTCATGCTCATACGTTGTAAATTTACTATTTCATTAGTTGAAATATCAATATTTGAACATACTTTTTCCAAAAATACTTTTTGAGATGCAAGCATAGCTTCGTACACGCTTATCATCTTTCTTCCATACTCGGTCAACTCACTTCCGCTATTTTTCTTATTGCCCTGCGCTCTTGTTATAAGCGGTTTTTCCGAACGGTTATTTAGCGCGTCAAGACTATCCCAGGCATTTTTATATGAAATTCCTACAAACTCGGCCGCTTTTGTTATGCTTTTTGTTTCGTCTACAGCCTTAAGAAGGCTTATATGTTTTGCTAAAACAGGCACTCCGCTATCTAAAAATAACTCTAAACTTACATCAGCTTTCATTAAAATTTCCTCTATTATTTGCTTTGATATAAAAATATAATTTTTTAAGTATAAAATAGTATATATAAAAATAAACTGAAAATTTTTTCAGCGTTATTTTTGTGTATTTATAATTTTATAAATTTAAAAGCAACAAAATTATAAAATCAAAGCTTTTGTTATAATTTTTTTGATATTATTAATTTTTTTGAAAGGTTTTGATGAAATTTATTTTTTCTTTTTTGCTTGGTTTCATCATTTTATTTGCAAATGATATTAGCGAATTTGATGATGAATTTAAAGACAAAACAGAGGTTTTTGATCCATTGTCCAGATATAATAGGGCCATGACCAATGTCAATGATTTCTTATATGAAAATTTATTAAATCCGACACTCAAAGGATATAATTATATTATTCCGCAACCGGCCAGAGAGGCTGTTGATAACTTTTTTGATAATTTAGTGTTTCCTGTGAGGTTTGTAAATAATGTTTTACAACTAAAATTTAAAGAAGCCGGAGAAGAGACTTTAAGATTTGTAGCCAATACTATAATAGGTTTTGGTGGACTAACGGACGGAGCTAAATATTATAATTTACAGCGGCATGATGAGGATTTTGGTCAAACTTTAGGTTTTTGGGGTGTTGGAAGTGGCTTTCATATAGTATTGCCTTTGGTAGGACCTTATAATTTAAGAGATCTGCTCGGATTTTGGGGGGATTATTTTGTAAATCCTATAACATTTGTGGATCCTCAAGCCTCTTCAAACGGGATCAAGATTTATCAAAAACTAAACAATATCTCTTTAGATGTTGATGCATACGATAGACTTAAAAAAGACGCTATTGATCTATACCCATTTTTACGCGATGCTTACGAACAGCGCCGCAACTATTTGATAAAGGAATAAAATGAAATTTTTAAAAATTATTTGTGCTATGTTTTTGAGTGTTTCACTATTTGCGATAAGCGAGAGTGAGATAAAACCAAGCGTTGAAAGCGCGACTCAAAACGCGATAAAAGTGCTAAAGGACAAAAATTTAAATAAAGATGAAAAAGCGGATAAAATTTTTGCCATCTTTGATCCGTTTTTTGACTACAAACAGATGGCTAAAATCAGCCTATCAAAGCGCTATGACGCACTAAGCGATGTGCAAAAAGAGCAGTTTGATAAAGCCTTTGAAACTCGCCTTAAAAACTCATATGTAGATAAACTTCTAAGCTACAACGATCAACAGATAAATTTAAAAGAGTTCACAAAGCCAAACGAAAAAAGATACTGGCTAAACGGCGAAGTCGTGAGCGAAGGCAAAAGCTATCCTTTTGTCTATAAATTTTATGACGCAAAGGATCGTGGCTGGCTAATTTACGACCTTGATATCTTAGGCGTTAGCATAGTTCAGACTTATAGAAGCCAGTTTGGAAGCCTGCTTGAAAAAGGAAGCTTTGAAGAGCTGCTAAAAAGACTGGAGACAGTAAATTTGCCTGAGGATAGCAAATAAATTTAATGAAATCCATCTTTAAATTTATCGTTTTTTATCCTAAGCGAGTTATAGCTGCGGTACTGCTTTTAACGCTTGTTTTTGGATATTTTTCCACAAAACTTGCCGTTGATGCTTCGACTGAAACGCTTCTGCTTGAAAACGATAAAGATTTAGCCCTTTTTCGCGATGTTGCCAAAAGATATGCAAGCCCTAACTATTTAGTTGTGGCATACACGCCAAAAAACGGGCTTTTGGACGATATTACGCTTGAAAAGATTAGAAATTTATCAAAAGAATTTGAGCAAAACGAGCTTGTTAAAAATGTCGTATCTATACTAAACGTTCCGCTTCTTCAAAGCTCGGGTGGCTCGCTAAGCGATATCATCAAGCGAGTGCTAACTCTTGAAGATAAAGATATCAACAAAACTGCGGTGATGAGCGAGTTTGCAAGCAGTCCGCTATACACAAACGCCCTTGTAAGCAAGGATCTAAAAACCACCGCGATAATCTTAAATTTAAAAGATGATAAAAGATACGCCGAGTTTTTAAACGCTAGAAATTTCCTCTTAAATAAAGAACTAAACGGCACTTTAAGCGGTAGTGATAAAGAAGCTTTAAAAAGCGCAAATTCGGACTTTAAAGCCTATCGAGATAGCCTTCGGGTAAAAGAGCAAGCAAGTATCGATCATATAAGAGCCGTGCTTGATAAATTTAGAGGTGATGAGACGCTGTTTTTAGGCGGAGTAAATATGATCGCAAGCGACATGGTAAGCTTCGTAAAATCGGATCTTTATACTTACGGTATAAGCGTCGCCTTGCTTTTGATATTTAGCCTTTGGCTCTTTTTTAGGCAAATTCGCTGGATCGTGCTACCTATATTTATATGCGCGGTTAGCGTTATATTTGCAACGGGACTTTTTGGTTTTTTAGGCTGGGAGATAACGGTCATATCATCAAATTTCATAGCGCTTCAGTTGATAATCACTATTTCTGTAGTCATTCATCTTATAGTTAGCTACAGAGAATTTTTCATAACAAAACCAAGCCTAAATCAGCACCAGCTCGTTTATCTAACGCTTAGAGATAAATTTAAGCCATCTTTTTTCGCGATATTTACGACGGTTATTGGCTTTTTATCGCTTGCATTTTCAGATATAAAGCCTGTTATCATGCTTGGCGTGATGATGAGTACGAGCATATCCATCTCGCTTGTACTTGCGTTTTTGCTCTTTGGTAGTGTTGTTTCAGAGCTTAGCAAGCTTGGTCCGGTTAGGACGTTTGAAAATAAATTTAGCTTTACTAAAATTTGTGCAAATTTTGCCTTAACTTCCAAATTTGCAGTTTATGCTATAAGCGCTTTTATGCTCGCTTTTGGAATTTACGGCATTTCAAAACTTCGCGTTGAAAACAGCTTTATCGAGTATTTTAAAAGCTCAACCGAGATCAACAAAGGCATGCAGATAATCGATACTAAACTCGGCGGCACGGTGCCTGTGGATGTACTTATAACATTTAAAGACACAAGTAAAGACGAAGACCTAAACGAAGCGAAAGATGAATTTGAAGATGAGTTTAAGGCCAATGAAAACGAGGCTAAGTACTGGTTTAACAGCTATAAGATGAACATCGTAAAAAAGGCGCATACTCATCTTGAAGGCAAGGAATTTGTAGGCAAAGTTTCAAGTCTTGGCACGCTTTTAGAGATCATTGAAATTTTAAATGATGGCGTGATTGATGATTTCTTGCTAAGCGTAATGTATGAGCAGATGCCTGAAAATTACAAAGATATTATTTTAAGCCCTTATGTTAGCATCGGGGATAATCAAGTGAGATTTTCGCTTAGGACGGTTGACTCAGACGAGAGGCTTAGGCGAGATGAGTTTTTAAAGACGCTTAAAGACGAGGTCACAAATTTAACCAAAGATGATAACGTAAAAGTGCAGATAAGCGGCGCGATGGTGCTTTATAACAATATGCTTCAAAGCCTGATTTATTCGCAGATTGACTCTTTTGGCTTTGTTGTTTTGACGCTTTTTGTCATATTTTGCATAATTTTTAAGAGCGTAAAACTTGCGATTATCAGCATTATCACAAACATTATCCCGCTTTGCGTGGTCTTTGGCGTGATGGGAGTGGCAGGAATTCCGCTTGATATCATGAGTATCACGATAGCTTCCATAAGTATCGGTATCGGCGTGGATGACATCATACACTATATCCACAGATACCGCGAAGAGCGCCGAAGTAAAGGTGTGGCGGAGAGTATCAAAGCCTCGCACGCAAGCATAGGTTATGCGATGTATTACACTTCGTTTGCGATATTTTTAGGCTTTAGCGTGATGATTACGAGTAATTTTATCCCGACTATCTACTTTGGACTTCTTACTGATTTGGTTATGGTTATGATGCTACTTGGTGCATTGGTGCTTTTACCTGCGCTCATTCATACATTTTATGTAAAAGGCTCTGCCAAGTAGAAACTTTACTTCATAACTCTTAAAAACGAATAAACGTCATTTACGCCTTCGATATGTTTAGCATACCAGATGGCATGTTTTTCTTGCTCTATATCGGTTATGATGCCTGTAAATACGACGTTGCACTGTACGACGCTAACTCTTACGCTAGTGCCGCTTATCTTACTATCTCTAAAGAGGTTATTTTTAAGCGCAAGCATTATGTTTAGGTTGCTTTCGCATTCTTTTTCGTCGGTTGGAAATCTTATATAAGTGTAAATTTTCTTTACGCCTTCAGTGTTTTTGACTAACTCTATAAGTTTTTCTTTGTGTTTAATATCTGGTACAACGCCTATTAGATAGACATTTCCATAAAAACTCTCTACATCTATACTGATATTACTAAGTCCTGAGCTTAATAGAATTTTGCTCTGAATTTTACTTTTTACAAATTTGTCTCTTGCGATTGAGTAGATTCCTCTTTCATCCTGAGATATGGAGTAGGCGTCATATATATTTACTCCTGTCATAGGAGAAATCGGACGGGTAATCATGTCTAAGCATCCACTTAGTAAAAACATAGGTAATAAAATAATAATTCTTTTAATAGTCAGCCCGATATTCATAGCCAGTCCAAGGGAATTTTGATTAAATACTATAAAAATCAAACTAAAATTTATATAAAATTTGATAAAATACGATCCTTGTGGAGGATAAAGCGATCTGGTGGCGCTCGCGGACTTCAAATCCGATGGCGGGGCGGTTGACCGCTCTGTGGGGAGTTCGATTCTCTCATCCTCTCGCCATATTAAATGTGAATTTTATTCTTAATCAATTTTTTATTATTTCTTATATTAGATAAAAATAAAAAAGATGATACAATAATGCCTATCTAGATAAAATTGGAAGGTTTTTATAGAGTATGATTTTTTCAAGCAATAAAAATAAAAGCTTGTCTTATAATATTTTAAATAGAGTTTATTTCGCAAATTTGGTCACCATTATTGCGATATTTTGCATAATAGCTTTTGCTGTAAATATTAAATTCAATGAAATTCGCGAAAATATGCATTTAAGCAATCAAGAGCTTAGAAATATTATCTTAAATAATGTCAAAACCGTCAACGACGAACTTACACTTATTAGCAGATATATAACATCAGACAATACTAACACAAGGGCTATTTTGGATTATTCAATGAGTAATCACAAGAAATATTACGCTATGCATGTTGCCACAATTGATGGCGATATTGAAATTTCTACCTTTTCTCATAGAGATGTAAATAAAGAGTATCTGCATTTTTTTAAATCAAAACCCTGGAAGGATAAATTTGTAGATGGATTTTATAGATCCAAATTCGACTTTCATCATGGAGATATTCCAACCAGATTTATTGTAAAAGATCTTGGAAATAGCAAAATTTTAATTGCCGAAGTAAAGCTAAATTACATATATAATGAGCTATTGCAGATTCAAAATTCAGAAGGGGCGAACTCTTTTATCATTAATAAAGATGGAAGAATTTTGTTTCACCAAGATATAGAGCTTGTTCTAAAGCAAAAAGCCATATTTGATATTTATAGCGTAGACATGAATTATGCAGACCAAAATAGTATTAGAATTAACTGGGGGGCAGACAACTTTGATCTTTATATGGTTCAATACATCCCTAAAGCCAGAACAGCTGTTGTAACTTATCGCCCTATTAGCAATATATTGTATACAAACTGGCTATTTTTAGGTATATGTCTAGCATTTTTTTTAATAGGGCTATTTTTAGTTTTTGTGGATGTCAAATTTGCCGTAAATGGTATTATAAAGCCTATATTGTTTATAAAAAAGCTTATAAAAAAGCTTGAAAAAGAAGAGAGTATCGGTCAGTATGTAAGCACTGGCTATATAACTGATTTTAACGAAATGGTGGATTCGATTATCCATGTTAATGAAAATTTTCAAAACAAAAAAAATAGCTTTTTAGAATATGAGAAAAAATTTGGATACCTTTTTGAACAGGGTCCTTTGGTTATACTTTTGATCGATGCAAAAACAGGTGATATTGTAGAGGCTAGTTCAAAGGCATTAGAATTTTATGGATTTTCCAGAGATGAATTTTTAAGTAAAAGATTGCAAGACCTTGATGCCGATAGTGCAAAAGGTGCAAATATTATGACTTGTGACTGTAGTGACAATACAGTAGCTTACGAAGCTAGACATATACTCTCAAATGGCGATATAAAAGATGTATTGATAAAAAAGAAAAATATAGAAGCGGATGATAATAAGCTAGGATTTTGTCTAATTGAAGATATTACTTGGGAAAAAATAAATAAGAGAAATTTTAAAAGAGAGAATGAGGCTAATATCTACTCTCCGATATTTAAAATATCTTGGAAAAATGGCTTTATGCAAGATATTTTAAGCGTCTCGATTAATACCGAGATTATATTAGGCTATAGGCTAGAAGAGATGCTGGCTGATGATTTTAGTTTTAAAAATATTATACATCCTGCAGACTTTGATAAAATCTTTAATGAATTTAATATCAAATTTAGATTATTTAGTACTAATGCGGTAAAAAAAGATTATGAATTTTTATCATCTATTAGAATATCAAAGAAAAATTTAGAAGTTGTAACTTGTAATGTTTTTTTAAAATTTATATCTAGTGACGATAAAAATATAGATGAAGTTATAGGATATTTTGTAGACAGTTCTATCATAGATAAAATGGATTTAAACAATAACTCTTTACATAATGGTAGCCATTATGAAATAGACGGTCTAAAGTATAAAAATGATGCTGACAAATATAAACAAATAGTCTCAAATTTATTTTCAAATTCTCAAGAAGCTATAGCTATAGTAGGAACTGATGGCAAATTTATAGATGTAAACGATGCTTTTGTTCAAATAACGGGATACTCTAAAGAAGAAGCTGTAGGAAGCCCTTCGAATTTATTAAATTCTGGTATTCATGATAGCAAATTTTTTTCTAATTTATGGCGTAGTGCTATAAATGAAGGATATTGGAGGGGTCATATCTGGAATAAAAAGAAAGATGGTAAAAAATACCTAGAGCTTTTGACTATAAGCACCGTTTATGACAAAGACGGCAGCATAGAAAACTTTATAGCTATTTTTTCAGATATCTCGCATGCTAAAGAAAAAGAAGAAAATTTAGAGCAAATAGCCTACTATGATGCACTAACAAAACTTCCGAATAGATTTTTATTCTCTAAAAAACTAAATAATGCAATGATAAATACTGTAAGCACAAAGACTTCCATTGCTGTTATATATATAGACATAGATAATTTTAAACCTATAAACGATTTGCATGGACACTCTGTTGGCGATAGGCTATTGATCGCAATTTCAAAAAATATCAGCATTGTTTTAAAAGAAAATGATGTTTTAGCAAGGATTGGCGGGGATGAATTTATAGCTATCGTAAATGATTTAACTTATAAAAATGAAATTAATGATATATTAGAGGACATATTAAGGTCTGCAAGTAGAGATATTGTGATAAACAATAAGCATCTAAGAGTGAGTGCTAGTGTTGGTGCAAGCTTATATCCTCAAAAAATCGATATCGATCAAGATACACTTATAGAGCAGGCTGATTGGGCTATGTATCAGTCAAAATTATCAGGCAAAAATAAATACTATATATTTGATCCTGATGCGGATAAGTATTTTAGAGATCACTATGCATTATCCGATAGAATATCGTCAAGTCTTTTAAATGATGAATTTTCGCTTCTATATCAACCTATATTAAATATAAAAACAAATAAGATTGTCGGTCTTGAAACATTTATAGCGAGAAAGACCGGAAATACGATTTTGTGTGAAGAAATTTTACCTCTTATAGCAAATGGTTATATATATGATGATTTAGTGCTTTGGAATATAGATATGGCACTTAAAGATCAATCTCGTATGCGCACAAAATACGGACTCGATTTAAAAGTTAGCGTAAATGTAACCTTAGAGCTTATTCATAGATCAGACTTTATAAAGAAATTTCATTCTATTGCCGAAAGCAGAGAGCACAATAACTTTCACATGCTTGAGCTTAATATTAAAGATGCCTCTTCATTTAAGCAGCCTATTGATAGTAATGAAATTTTAAATACTTATAAAAGCTATGGTATATCTCTTATACTTGATCAATTCGGTTCAAAATCTACTTCTATTAAAAATTTAAAAAATATTTATGCCGATAAATTAAAAGTCTCAAAATACTTAAGTCTGGGAGTGGTAAAAGAGGCTGATAGCTTGATTATATTAAAATCAATTCTTACTTTATCTAATATATTTTTAAAAGAAGCCATTGCAAAGGGAGTAGAGACATCCGAGAGTATGTATCTGCTTATGAAGGCGGGGTATCACAACTTGCAAGGAGGATATATAGCTCCTCCGATGAGGCTTGAAAGAATTAAACATTGGCTTGAAACATATAAAATTCCAGACAAATTAAAGCATATAGAGGCTCTTAAAGAGAGTGAGCTTGTATTGTGTAATTTAGCCGTTATGCATAAGGGCTGGATAAAGAGTTTGCTTGATATGCTCAGTGCTTCAAATTTTAGTAGATTTGATACCAAAGAATTTGCTAAAGAGTATAGTTTAATGATGGTAGAATCATACAAAAGACATATTTTGGATACCCATAAGATAGCTGTTCATGTTGAAACAACAAGTATTATTATGCAAATTTTAACAAATATAGAGCAAGGTCAAAGCATATCAAAGCTTGTTGTTAAATTAAAAGATAAGCGTGATAAGATTTTGACTTTAGAGTAAGGACTGAAAATTTATGGAATTTAAAAATTTTGACGGCAAAGTATATGAACATGAAATTCCTGTCGGAAGCAGACTATATTTTGGGAAGATAGCGACTTTAAAAAGAGATATTGAGAATCTCGCTAGTAGAATTTTGTTGGAAAACGGATTTCATGAGATTGTAACTCCATATTTTTCATATCATCAGCATCTAAGCGTAGCTCCGACACAGCTACTTAGATTCAGTGATCATGCTAATAATCAGGTAAGCTTAAGAGCCGACAGTACTGTAGATGTCGTTAGAATAGTGCTTAGAAGACTTAAGGATACCGAGCCAAAACGCTGGTTTTACATTCAGCCAGTTTTTAAATATCCTAGTAGTGAATTTCATCAGATAGGAGCAGAGCTAATAGGCGAAACAGATCTTGCCATAAGCGTTAAAATGGCTAAAAATTTGTTTGATAAGCTCGGACTTAAACCACATCTTCAAATAAGTCATATAGAGGTTCCACATATAGTTTGTAGGATTTTAAATTTGCCTATATCTATATTTGAGCATGGAGAGATAGAGAAAATTTTGGATCAAAAAGAGGAGTGGCTCAAAAAACTTGCTTTTGTAAATAGCGTAAGAGAGATAGATGAAATTTATAGTATTGTTCCAGATGAGCTAAAAGAGCCTCTTAACGAGATAAAAAGAGTGGCTGAGCTGTCGCAATGCGAAAATTTAAGAATAGTTCCACTATATTATTCAAAGATGAGATATTACGATAAACTATTTTTTAGGTTTTTAAGTGGTAATGATATATTAAGCGGCGGTGGAAATTACGAAATAGACGGTATTAAAAGTAGCGGTTTTGGCGTCTATGTGGATGCTTTGCTAGAAAATTTAAAAGATAAAAATATATAAAGAATTTATTGAAGGATTTAAGATGAATAGAGCTGATCTGATAGTAGGCGTGCAGTGGGGAGATGAGGGTAAAGGTAAGATAGTAGATATGCTAAGTGCCAACTACGATATGGTTTGCAGATGCCAAGGCGGACATAATGCCGGTCACACAATATGGACCAATGGCGTTAAATATGCTCTTCATTTGGTTCCTTCCGGGGTTTTGCATAAAAATATAATCAATATAATAGGCAACGGAGTTGTCGTATGCCCTGAATTTTTAGTTAAAGAAATTAAGCAGTTTGAAGCTCTTGAAGGAAGATTTTTTATAAGCGATAAGGCGCATCTAAATTTGCGCCATCACGCTTTAATCGATCAGGCAAAAGAGCGTCTTAAAGGTAAAAACGCTATAGGAACGACAGGTAAAGGAATAGGTCCCGCATATGCAGATAAAATAAGCAGAAACGGTCATAGAATGGGAGAGCTTTTGGATCCTGAAAAACTATGCGATGATCTAATGAATGATTTTAGTGAGAACAAGAGCTTTCTTGATACTTTAGGTGTTGTTATTCCTAGTAAAAATGAACTTTTGGACGAGCTAAAACTATATAAAAAAGAGCTTGGAAAATTTATTGCAAACACTACTCAGATGGTTTGGAAAGGGCTTGATAGTAATAAAAAAATAATGCTTGAGGGTGCGCAAGGAACTCTACTTGATATAGATCACGGCACATATCCTTATGTAACTAGCTCAAATACTATAAGCGCAGGAAGCTGTAGCGGAATAGGCATTAGCCCAAAAGAGGTAGGTGAAGTAATAGGCATAATCAAAGCCTATACTACTCGTGTTGGAAACGGGGCTTTTCCTACTGAGGATTTAGGTGGAGATGGCGATATGATGTGCGAGCTTGGCAAGGAGTTTGGCACCACTACAGGCAGAAGAAGACGTTGCGGATGGTTTGATGCAGTAGCTGTAAAATATGCAGCAAGACTTGATGGGGTGGATAAATTTGCGCTTATGAAGTTAGATGTTTTGGATGGCTTTGAAAAAGTAAAAATTTGCAAAGCATACGAATATAAGGGTGAGATTATAGATTATTTTCCTACCGATCTTGAGAATGTCAAACCTATATATGAGGAGCTTGATGGATGGGATAAGGTTGAGGGAATTCGTAAATTTGACGATCTTCCACAAAATGCAAAGACCTATATCAATCGCATAGAAGAGCTAACTGGCACAAGAGTTGGTATAATATCAACTAGCCCTGAAAGAGAAGATACTATTATTAGATGAAGAGTAAATTTACCCAAATCGTAAAGGTAAAAAAACAAAATTTAGACAAAATCGCTCTCAGGCTTGCTAAAAGCAGGTCTGAAGCCAACATGATAGAAAATTTTATTAATGATACAAATTTGAAAATAGCCTCTTTTAAGCTACCTTCAAATGGTGAATTTACTGAGCTTAAAGGCTCTTTAGAGTTTTTAAATTTGATCAGAAAAGAGAAAGACATACTTTCTCAAAGGCTTGAACTTGTTAACAAAAGCATAATCCACTTTGAGCATCAGTATAAAAACGCAAGCTTAGAATATGAGAAGATGAAATATCTTGAGAGCGAAGAGTTTAAAGCGGAGCTTGTTAGAGTTAAAAAGCTTGAGCAAAATTCTATTGATGAGTTTGCTACTATGAGATATACCTATTTAAAAGAGAGTGAGATTTGAGAAAAATTTTATCTTTATCTATATTCGCATTATTTCTTTTTGGAGCTGAAGTTCCCGTTGATTGTGTCTCTATATTTGAGGCTAGAAAGGGTGAGCTTATAAAAGAAATAGAGAGAATAGATGAGGAGAAGCAAGGACTTGAAGCCTTTAGGGCGTCAAGCGAGGCTATTTTTAGAGAGAGAAATGCACAGCTAAGCAAAAAAGAGAGTGATATAAATGCGACTTTGGCTAAAATAGAGGAACAAAAAGCTCATATAGAAAATTTAGTAAAAAGAAATGATGAAATTTTGTCTCAGATTAAAACAATGACAACTGATAAAGTTGGCGAAGCATACGGAAAGATGAAAGATCAGGCCGCGGCAGATGTGTTAAGTGCTATGGATAGGATAAGCGCTGCAAGCATAATGTATGCTTTAGCTCCTAAAAAAATCTCTTCTATAATGGCTAAAATGGAGCCTGCCGTGGCGTCTGAAATAACTCTTCTAATCAAGCAAGGCCCACCTTTTGGAAAAAAAGATAAAGATAATAAAATTGATTCGTCCATTAAGCTTGAAGGACCGGCTGGCAATTTACTAAATTTATAGTTTTATAAATATCTGTGTTTCTTATGAGTTAGAATTTAACCTTTTTTTACCTTTTTTTAGTTAAAATCCAAACTAAAAAAGAGAGGTAAAAATGCGTATTAAACTGCCACACACTCCATATATATCGCAAAAGATTGCAATTGATCTATTAAATTCAGGATTTGTTACTTTAAGTAAAGGCATTGAACCGCTCTGTGCACTTGCAAAAGAGATATTAGATAGTGATTTGCAGCGTGAAAGGGCTCTTGAAGAGCGAGTAAATCAAGTTTTAGAAGAGAATGAAAACGAGATGGAATTTATGCAAGTGGATAGAAAAAATATGTTTTGGCTTGTCAAGAAAAAGCTTGCGAAAGACTATGATGTAATATTGTCTTACGAAGATAGATTCAATAATATCGCTCACTTGATTCTTGAAGCCGCTTGGAAAAAAGGGCTAATGGACTATAGCGTATCTGAAAATAGAGTAAAAAATGTGATTTACGGCTCCATTGAAGACTATATAAAAATCTATGAAAAGCTTGAAGATGTTGTAATCTCTAAAATTGATAGCTACAAAAGAAAGCTTATACCAGGAACCGAAGAATACGATATAGTATTTGAAAGACTTTATGAAGAAGAGTTAAGAAAAAAGGGAATGCTGTAATGAAAGCTTATATATATCTTGAAAACGGCGTATTTTTAGAGGCTAAAGCTTTTGGAAAAGGCGGAAGCGCGGTTGCTAATATGGTTTTTAATACAAGCTTTACAGCATATCAAGAAATTATAACAGATCCTAATTATGATGGAAAATTCATAGTTTTTACATCTCCTGAGATCGGTATAGTTGGCACAAACAATGAAGATTCTAACAGTGATAAAATTCACGCTAGCTCTATTTTGATACGATCTTTTAATAAGATGCCTTCAAATTTTAGAGCTACAAAAGATTTGGATGAGTTTTTCAAAGAGAATGGAAAATTCGGTGTTTATGATATAGATACTAGATTTTTAACTATGCTTATTCGTGAAAAAGGCGAGCTAAGAGCTGCTATATCGACAGAAATTTCAAATCCTAATGATTTAAAACAGATGCTAGATAATAGATCCTAAATTTATATGGATAATGCCACAATAATATCTATTGTAAGCGTTGCCTTTTTTAGCTCCATAGGACACTGTATAGGTATGTGCGGGGGCTTTATGGTGGCTCTTTCGACTCTTGTAAACCGAGAAAATAAAATAAAAAATATATTTGCGATAGTCGGGTATAATGCGGCTAGAGTTAGCGCATATATCTTGCTTGGAGCGCTTTTTGGCGCATTTGGTAGCCTTTTTGCGCTATCTCTTAAGGCAAGGGGTTATTTTCTCTTTATAATTGGTGTTTTTTTAGTTATTTTGGGTATTGCTCTTATAAAACGCGGCAAAATTTTAAATTTTTTAGAGGGAAATTCCGCTATTTATAAATTTATAAATTTAAAAATCAGAATGATAATCTCAAAAGATATGAAATTTGGTTTTTTAGTGCTTGGGTTTTTAAACGGACTTATACCTTGTGGGGTAGTGTATTATTTTTTAGCTATTGCTATCTCGACAGCAAGCGCAATAAATGGTGCTTTGGTAATGGTCATTTTTGGTATGGTTAGTTTGGTTATGATGAGCTCTTACACTTTGATTTTAAAATTTTTAAACGATAAATTTAGAAGTTTTATGCTCTATCTATCCGGATTAGTAGTGATTATTTACGGTATTTATATATCTTTTATAGGATTTATGGCAACAAATGGATGATATAAAGACTAGATTTAGACAGTATCAAGATGCTATTGAGGCCAGTAATATTGTTTCAAAAACCGATATAAACGGTATTATAACCTTTGTAAATGATGAATTTTGCAAAATTTCAGGATTTAGCAGAGAGGAGCTCATAGGAGCAAATCACAATATAGTTCGTCATCCTGATGTGCCTAAAAAGACTTTTAAAATTTTGTGGGATACGATTTTAGCCAAGAAAGTTCATAAAAGTATAGTTAGAAATCTTACTAAAGATGGCAAAGATATATATCTGAATACTACGATTATTCCTATTTTGGATCCAAATGGAGATATTGAAGAATTTGTAGCTATTAGGCATAATGTAACTGATGTTATAAATTTAAATAATGAACTTTTAAAGACAAAAAGAGAGCTTGAGGATTTAAATCAAAACCTTGAAAATAGAGTTAAAGAACAGACTGCCGAGCTATTAAATTTAAATCAAAATTTAAAATGTCTGGTTGAGTCCGAGATAAAAAAGAATGAGGAAAAGACCCAGATGCTGTTTTTTCAATCAAGACTAGCATCAATGGGTGAGATGATAGCTAACATAGCTCATCAATGGAGACAGCCCCTAAACGAGCTTAGTATAATGCTTTTTAGGTTTAAAGAGGCGTTTTTAGCTCAAGACAGTTCAAGATTTCAGACAGATTATGATGATTCAAAGCGAATTATTAAAAATATGTCTCAAACCATAGAGGATTTTAGAAATTTTTTTGCGATAAATAGAGAAAAAGAGCTCTTTTTACCCTCTATTGCCGTAAAAAATGCAATGAAAATGGTTCAAGGCACATATGAAAAAGATAATATTAAGATAGACTTTTCTATAAAAGATGAGAGCGAAGTATTGGGTTTTAATTCTCAACTCTCTCAAGCGCTAATAATCCTTCTTTCTAATGCAAAAGATGCAATGAAAGATGTAAATAATGAAAAAGCTGTTACAATATCTATATATAAACAAAATAAATTTGTAGTTATTACGGTTAGTGATAATGGCGGCGGTATAAAAGATGAGATAATGGATAGGATTTTTGAGCCATATTTCACGACCAAGCATCCAAGTTCCGGTACCGGAATAGGACTTTATATGCTTAAGATGATAATTGAGAATATGAATGGAAAAGTTAGTGTAAAAAATGATAAATTTGGAGCTTGTTTTACAATAAAGATTCCATATATGGATAAAGGATAGATAGTGGTAGGAAATTTAAAAGAGCTTACAATACTTTTAGTAGAGGATGAAGGTGGGGCTAGAGAGTCTATGGGCGAAATTCTTGCAAATGAATTTAGCAAGGTTATTTTAGCCGGCAATGGCGATGAAGGGTTAAAGAAATTTAAGAAATTTAATCCAGACATTGTGGTAACAGATATTGCTATGCCTATAATGGACGGACTTGATATGTCAAAAGAGATTAAAATCATCTCCAGAAACACTCCTATCGTTATTTTAAGCGCATTTAGCGAAAAGGAGAGGCTGCTAAAAGCTATTGATGTCGGTATCGATAAGTATTTAATGAAGCCTATTGATATGGATGAGCTTTTTGCAACTCTTATAAATATAGCTCAATCAAAAATAGAGGGAGCAAATTTAATAAAAATTACTGATAGATACTCATTTAATCAAACAAAAAGAGTCTTAGTAAAAGACGGAATAGAGATAGCTCTGACTAAAAAAGAGCTTTCTTTTGTCTCGCTTCTTGTAAAAAGACTTGGAACTTTGGTTTTGATAGAGGAGATAAAAAGTATCGTATGGGTAGGTGAGAAAGTAAGTGATGCCGCTATAAGAACTTTCGTAAAGAGAGTTAGGGACAAGGTCGGAGCTGAGCTGATAAAGAATATCCCGGGGCTTGGGTACAAGATAGATTTAAAATAAATTTTAAATTTTTAATTAAATATATAAATTTTTCACTCGTTTAAGAATAGATATATATTTTTTAATTTAAAATACCATTTTAGTTACATTTTTATTTACAAATTTGAAAAGGAGGTTTTGATGCGACCATCAAATGCATTAAACTACGATTATACCGTAGCTAAGTACTTTATGTTTGCTACAATACTATTTGGCATCATCGGTATGGCTATCGGCGTAATAATAGCATTTCAGATGGCATATCCCGATCTAAATTATCTTGCCGGAGAGTATGGGACATTCGGTCGTCTTAGACCGCTTCATACATCAGGAGTTATATTTGGATTTATGCTTTCTGGTATATTTGCGACCTGGTATTATATAGGACAAAGGGTGCTAAAGGTCTCTATGAACGAATCGCCGTTTTTAATGTTTATCGGCAAATTTCACTTCTATTTATATATGGTTGTGATGGTTCTTGCGGTGATAAGTTTATTTGCCGGAGTTAGTACTTCAAAGGAGTATGCGGAGCTTGAATGGCCTCTTGATATAGGAGTTGTTCTTGTTTGGGTTCTTTGGGGTGTTAGTATATTCGGACTTATCGGAATTCGCCGCGAAAAGACGCTTTATATCTCGCTTTGGTATTATATAGCGACATTTCTTGGTGTTGCTATGTTATATCTGTTTAATAATATGGCGGTTCCTACGAAATTTGTTTCGGGATACGGCGACTGGTGGCATTCTGTCTCTATGTATGCAGGAACCAATGATGCTTTAGTTCAGTGGTGGTATGGACACAACGCTGTTGCTTTCGTATTTACAGTCGCGATAATTGCTCAAATTTATTATTTCCTTCCAAAAGAGAGTGGACAGCCGGTATTCTCATATAAGTTATCGCTTTTTGCTTTCTGGGGACTTATGTTTGTATATCTTTGGGCTGGTGGACACCACCTTCTTTATTCTACCGTTCCTGACTGGATGCAGACTATGGGATCTGTATTCTCAGTAGTTCTTATACTGCCATCTTGGGGTTCTGCTATAAACATGCTTTTAACAATGAAGGGCGAGTGGGTTCAGATACGTGAAAATCCGTTAATTAAATTTATGATTTTAGCTTCTACGTTTTATATGTTCTCAACTCTTGAGGGACCAATTCTATCCATTAAGTCAGTAAATGCTCTTGCGCACTTTACAGATTGGATTCCTGGACACGTTCATGACGGCACACTTGGTTGGGTTGGATTTATGACTATGGCGGCACTTTATCATATGACTCCTCGCGTAATGAAGCGTGAAATTTACTCAAAATCATTGATGGAAGTTCAATTTTGGATCCAAACAACAGGTATAGTTTTATACTTTGCATCAATGTGGATAGCTGGAATTACTCAGGGTATGATGTGGAGAGCAACTGATCAGTTTGGAAATCTTGCATATTCATTTATAGATACTGTCACGGTACTTATTCCATATTACTGGATCAGAGCTATAGGCGGACTTTTGTATCTGGTAGGATTTTTTATATTTACTTACAATATATATAAGTCAATGTCGGCTAAAGAGCTTACGAAAGAGCCATTTAGTGCAAGTCCTGCAGGTGTAAGGGGGTAGAGATGTTTAGTTGGTTAGAAAAAAATCCATTCTTTTTTGCCGTTGCTGTCTTTATAGTTATCGCGTATGCAGGAGTTATCGAAATTTTACCTGATTTTGCAAATCGCGCAAGACCGCTTGAGGGCATAAAGCCTCCTACGGTTTTAGAACTTGCTGGTAAGCATATATATATGAAAGATAGCTGTAATGCATGTCATACGCAGATGATTCGTCCTTTTAAAAGTGAGACCGATAGATACGGTATGTACTCTTTAAGCGGCGAATACGCTTACGATCGCCCTCATCTTTGGGGTTCTAAAAGAACAGGTCCTGATCTAAAACGTGTAGGCAACTACCGCACAACCGATTGGCACGAAAATCATATGCTAGAGCCTACATCTGTAGTGCCTGGTTCTATTATGCCAGCCTATAAGCATATGTTTAAAAATAATGCCGATATTGAGACGGCTTATGGTGAAGCCTTGACTACTAAAAAAGTATTTAATGTGCCTTACGATACGGAAGGAATGCCTAAGCTTGGCACATGGGAAGAGGCTCAGTCAATAGTAAAAGAGCAGGCTCAAATGATAGTTGATGAGATGAAAAATCAAGAAGTAAAAGATGCGTTTGCAAGAGGCGAGATAAGAGAGATCGTCGCTATAATCGCATACTTAAATAGCTTGAAATAAGGCAAGATCGTGGATGTGCAGGCTTTAAGAGAGATTCAAGGTTACGGATTTTTCTTCTTTACCGTTTTTTTAGTGGTTGTACTATATAGCTATTGCTATCATTTGTATAAATCAGAAAGAACAGGCAGGAGAAACTATGAAAAATACTCAAATTTAGTGTTAAAAGATGATTTGAGCGATGAAATTTTAGAGTCCGTATCTACGAGCAAGAATGTTAAAAAGGAAAGTTGAGTATGAAATGGTTTAATTTAGAAGATAATATTAATTTACTCTCGCTTATCGGCGCATTAGCTATCATATTGCTTACGCTATTTGTTGTCGGAAAATATGTAAAACAGATAAAGCATAGCAAATCCGAAGGCGAGCTTAGCGAGGATAATTGGGATGGAATAGGCGAGTATAAAAATCCTATTCCGGTAGGCTGGGCCTTGATATTTGTACTTACCATAGTATGGGCGATCTGGTATTATTTGGTCGGTTATCCTCTTAACTCATATTCTCAAATTGGCGAATATAACGAAGAGGTAAAGGCTATGAACGCTAAATTTGAGAAAGAGTGGGCGAATCCTGATATAAAAACTCTTCATGCAATGGGTGAGAGTATATTTTTAGTCCAATGCTCGGCATGTCATGGAATCACGGCTGACGGTATAAACGGCAAGGCCGCCGATTTAAACGTTTGGGGAAGTGAGCAGGGTATAGTAGATGCTATTATAAACGGCTCAAAGGGGCTTGATTACCCAATGGGAGAAATGCCTCCAGGAATGGCTGACGAGGAAGGCGCTAAGGCTATTGCAGCCTATATAGCCAAAGAGTTATCCGGTATAAAGTCAACTAAAAACGAAGCCTTGGTAGAGACCGGCAGATCCTTATATCCTGTATGTGCATCTTGCCACGGAGATGACGGCAAAGGAATGGATGGCATGAGTCCTGATCTTACTAAATATGGTACAAGTGATTTTGTAGTAGATGTGCTAAAACGTGGTAAAAAAGGTGCTATAGGCGCTATGCCTAAATTTGACGACGGAAGACTTAACGCATTGCAGCAAAAGGCTGTAGGCGAATATATCTTATCGCTTACGAAGTAAGGAGCTATGATGGAAAATACAAATAGAAACGTTTTTGCACTAAATGGTGCAACGGGAATGCTTATCGCTACCGTGCTTTTGCTAACTATCTTAGCCGTACTTACATATCTTGGCATTAAGGCTCAACAAGATGTGGCGCAAAAGCCATACACTATCGAAAATCCAAGTGCTATCGAGATGAAAAGCGTAGATAACGCTAAGCATATAAAGATAAAGGAGTAGAGATGTCGGCAATTTTAGAGAAGATTATAATCATAGGACTTGTCCTCTCTGCTATAATTTGTGCATGGGCTGTTTTAACTCCTAATCACCTGTTCGTAGGATGAAATTTATAAATTTTAAGGGCGTATTTATCGCCCTTGCTTTGCTTTTAACTTCTGCTTTTTCAAAAGATATTGTCCTAGTAAATCAAAAAATTTTAAGCGATAAAGTTGCTGAAAGAATAGAGCTTATAGGTGACGAGTTGTTTGAAAAATCAAGTATTTATGTGGGTATAGGCGTATTTGATAAATTAAATGGAAAAAATTTAAAAGAGGCTTTTGGCGAGTTAGATTTAAAGCCGCCTTTTGCATTTTTGATGCTGTCTAAATTTGAGCATAAGGTTGAAATTTTTGCCGATAGTGAAACTCTTAAACTCTTTAATAAAGAGGGAATTTTAAGCCCATATCCATCTAGCGGTTCGATTTTACCAATACTTACCTCAAAAAATGGCAAGGATATTTATAATGCTGCTATGCTTAACGGCTATGCTGATTTGGCTGAGCAGATAGCTTCGTCAAAGCGCATTAAACTAGAAAATGCGCTAGGCAGTTCAAATAAAATTTTTCTTGAGATCATCAGATTTTTCGTATATGGTTCAATAATCTTTGTTATAGTCGTGATGTCAGTTAAGAAATTTAGGAATAAAAATGCAAGATAATACAAAGACATTTTGGCCATACGCTATCGTGCTCTCTATCATAGCTATTGTCATAGCCTGCATAGCTACGATTGTAATTGCGCTTAAAAATCCCGTTCAGATGGATACTTTTTATATGGACAGATATCAAAACGTAGATGAGAATATCAATAAAATTCACGAGAGTCAAAAGAAGTTTGATTCTAAATTCAGTGTCGTTTTTAATAGTGTAAATCTAGAAAAACATAACGATTTTCTTAAAGCTATATTTGAATTTACCGTAGCTCCAAAAGATAACAAATCTGCTAATCTTAGCACTCAAATTTTATTAACCAGACCAGAAACTAATGAGCTAAATCAAAATTTAGAGGCGATTTGGCAAAATCAAAAATTAATTACAAATAGTGTAAAATTAACTAAAGAGGGTAGATGGCAGCTGCTTTTAAAGCTAAATGACGGCACAGATACCGGATTTTATAAATTTGAAATTGAAGCGAAGTGATAGATTTAAATAGACTTTTTGTTTTTACAAACTCACGTAAAATTCGTGATTTTAACTCAAAATTTGAAGAGCAGTTAATACCCAAGGCGATTACTATAGCCGAATTTGAAAAAAAGGCGGTTTTGGTAAAAGATCGTTTTGAAGCCGATAGCGTATATTTGCTAGTGCTTATGCAAAGAGCTAGTGCAAGCATCAAAGAGGCTAGAGAGCAGCTTAAAATACCCGATGAATTTTTTGCATTTTTAAAAAATAATGACTATCTTTTTAGCTTTTTTAAAGAGCTTGCAATTCAAAAAAAGAGCATAGAAGATATTAAATTTAGCGATATATACGCCAATTTTGAAGAGCATTTGACCATACTTGAAGCCGTGCTAAATAGATATAAAGAGCTACTTGAAAAAGAGAATTTATACGATGATATAGTTTTGCCTGAAATTTATAATCTAAACGAGGATTATATCAGGGAATTTGATGAAATTATCATAGAGATAGACGGATTTTTAAGTGATTTTGAATGGGAAATTTTAAATAAAGTTTCATCTCTTACCACTCTTAAAATCATATTTCAAACAAGTAAATTTAATAAAAAATTAGTAGATAAAATTTCTCAAGCTTCAGGAATTAAAAATTTTGCCGAGTATTCAAAATTTGAGCTAAATTTGAGTGATAAAACACTTAAAAATATCGGCACTATCAATAAAAAAAGAGAGATTCAGACTAGATCTTTTGCTACGACTAGCCTTGAGTGTGCTTATGTTATGGCTAAAGCAAGCGAGTTTATAAGAGATGGAATTGAGCCTGAAAAAATAGCAGTGATTTTGCCTGATGAGAGCTTTAGCGAGCTTCTTGCAATGTACGATTTTAACCGAATTTTTAACTTCGCTATGGGTGAGAGCTTTAAGAATACGAAATTTTTTCAAATTATAGAATATATTGTAGCTGCAATAAACGATAAAAAAAGAGTAAAATTAGACACTCAAAACAGATTTGAATTCAATGAATTTGAGTTTATTTTAGAATCTTTTGGGCTTAAAAACGAGCTTTTTAATAAATTTAAAGATCACTTTGAAATGAGCTGCGAATTTAGCTTTTTTAAAGTGCTTATAAATGAAATTTTATCTCTGCAAGATGATAAAAATGTCGAAGATTTAGTTTTAGAAGAGCTTTTTTATATAGAAAATTTGGCTAGATATTTTAACTTTACGCTAAGACAAATTTGTGAAATTTTCCTTATAAAGCTAAATACTCTCAAACTTGACGACATAGGCGGTGGCAAGATAAACGTAATAGGTATCTTGGAGAGTCGCGGAATGAAATTTGACGGTGTTATTATCGTTGATTTTAATGACGATTTGATACCAAAACTTAGCGTAAACGAGATGTTTTTAAACTCAAAGGTTAGAGAAAAAGCAGGTCTTATAAGCTATATAGATAGAGAAAATTTACAAAGATTTTATTATGAAAATCTCATAAATGAGTCCAAAAAAACAGCGATTTGTTATCTTGTAAATGAGGAAAAAATCCCTTCAAGATTTCTAAATGAGTTTATAGCTATTAAGGATATGAATTTTAGCGATGACGAGTATGCTAAGGTTTTATCGCGCGTGCAAGATGGAGCTAGGCTAAGGGCGTTTGATGATGAAGTGATTTTAAGGCATGATTTTTTTGCTAAGCCACTTTCATTTTCTAAGCTAAACACATTTTTAACATGTCCTAGGAAATATTATTATTCTAAAATTTTAGGAATTAGGCCAGCTTTGATGCCTCAAGATAGCCAAAATACAGCACTTGGAAATACTGTTCATGCGACGCTTTGCGAGTATTATAATAAATTTGAGAAATTTGATCTGATTGAATTTGAAAAAATTTTAAGTAGTAAGGAAATCTCGCCTCTTGATTTTGAAATTTTGATGATAAATTTTGAAAAATTTGCCAAAAAAGAGCAAGATAGATTTGCTCAGGGCTGGAGGGTTAAAGCCTGTGAAAAAGAGCTTAGTCGCAGCTTTGAAGGAATAATGTTGATAGGCTTTATCGATAGGATAGATAAGAGAGATGGCGAGATAAATTTAATTGATTACAAGAGTGGAAGTTTTGATAAAAAATCATTGCAACTTCCTTTTTATGAGGCTCTTGTGGGAACTAAATGCGAGGCTTTTTACTATGATTTAAAAAGCGAGATGGAGTTAGTTAAATCTGCTTCAAATATAGAAGATTTGCAAATAGAGCTTGAAAATCTTAAAAAAATCAACAAAAGCGAGATAAATTTTAGTCGCAATGTAAGTGCAGCATGCAGATATTGCGAATACAAAATAATTTGTAAGGGCGAACTATGAAGCCATTTTTGGCCCTAGAAGCAAGCGCTGGTAGCGGTAAGACCTTCGCTCTTAGTGTGCGATTTATCGCGCTTATATTAAGCGGTGCAAATATTAATGAAATTGTAGCCTTGACCTTTACCAGAAAGGCTGCAAATGAGATGAAAGAGCGTGTCGTAGAGACATTTTTAAATCTTGAAAAAAAACTAAGTGAGCTAGAAGAGATATCTAAGATTTTAAATAAAAGTAAAGAAGAAATTTTAGGGTTAAGAGATGCAAGGTTGTCTAAATTTTTAGAAGGAAATCTTAAAATTACTACCTTTGATTCGTTTTTTGCGATGATTTTAAGGCAATTTAGTCTAAATATGGGGCTAAGTTCTGATTTTAAAATAGTTTCTGGCTTAGAAAATCTGCAAAGAGCCGAGTTTGCACTTGAAATTTCAAAAGACAAAGCACTTTTAAAAGCGCTTGCTAACCTTATCATATCGGCTCAAAATAGTAAAAATAGCTTTTTTGATGCGCTAGAGATGTTTTATGATAATTTTAGCGAGATAAAGTGTGTGCAAAACTCTAAATTCCCAAGTGAAGTCGCGGTAGTAAACAGCCTTAGAAATTTATATGAATATGCATTAAAAAAAGATGCAAGTGACCAGGCTTTAAAGAGTTTTGAGTCAAAAAAACCAATCAGGCTGCTTGAGAGTGCTTTTGTAGAAAGGGATAGTTTAAACTATCGCACATATTCTAAAATTTATTCGCCTGAGCTTGATGAGCTTTTCTGGGAATTAAAGGCGAATTTAAAGCTATATTTTGATGAGCTTGAAGCTTACAAACTAAGCGAACTTAATAAATTTTTACAGATTTATAAAAGTGTTAAATTAGCGCTTAACAAAAGGTTAAGCAGCTTAACTTTTAGTGATGTTTCAAGATTAACTTATGAACTTCTTTGCAAAAATTTCGATGCACAAGTGCTTTATTTTAGGCTTGATGGACGGATAAATCATCTTTTAATTGATGAATTTCAAGATACTAACGTAACTCAATACGAGATAATGCTTCCTTTGATATCTGAAATTTTATCAGGATACGGACAGAACGGACTTGGAAGTTTTTTTTACGTAGGCGATATCAAGCAAAGTATATATAGATTTAGAGGCGGCAAAAAGGAGCTTTTTGCTAAATTGAAAGATGATTTTAAACAGATAAAAAGCTCAAGCCTTGATACAAATTACAGAAGTTTTGCCGCTTTAGTAAAATTTACAAATGCAATTTTTAAGGACAAAATTTCAGATTTCAAAGAGCAGCTCGCAAGCACTAAAAAAGATGATAGGATTTTAGACTTAAGAGTTGATTCTTGGTGTGAATATTTTGTGCCAGATAGCGATGATTACGGGTTTTTGCGAGTAGTAAGCAATGATGATATAGTTAGTGAAGTGCTAAATCAAGTTAAATTTTTACTTGAAAACGGAGTCAAAGATAATGATATCACTGTGCTTTGCTGGAAAAATGAGGATATAAACTTCATTTCTAGCGCTCTTGAAAGCGCAGGCATAAATTTGGTATCGGAAAGCACGTCTTCTTTGCTTCAAAGTCCTTATGTAAGAGCGATAGTAGAGTATGCTAAATTTTGTCTTTTAAAGGATCCAATTTATAAGCTAAACGTAGAAGCTTTGCTTGACACCAAGATCTATTTACTTGATATTAACCCATCTAAACCGGCTTTTTTAAGCCTAAATTATCTTGCTCAAAAACTAAATATTGATATTTCAAATATCGATATTTTAAGGCTTTTTGAACTTGCAAGAGAATTTAAAAATTTAGCAGATTTTATTTTTAATCTCGATAGCTTTGATGCCGTAATAAGCGCTAAAAATAGTGTAGGCGTAAAGATAATGACTGTGCATAAATCAAAAGGACTTCAGTTTGAAAATGTCATAGTATGCGACAGGATAGGAGGTTCTAAAAGCGATAGTTCCAGTTTTTTAGCCGAATATGACGTGAAAGATGGCTGGAAGATAAAGCAAAATATCAAAAAAGAGAGTTTTGATGAGGATTTTAAGAGACTTAAAAATAGAGCCAAAGAGCTTGAAAAAGAAGAGAATTTAAATAAACTTTACGTAGCTTTTACGAGAGCTATTTGCGGTCTTGTTGTTATTAAAAAAAGTAATCCAGATGGAAGAAATCCTAGTTTTTTTACCGCTTATGAGCTAAAAAGTAGTCAGGAAATTGTAGAGTATCTTGATTTGAAAGAATTTACTTTTGGTCAAATTATACCTAGTAAAAAAGATGAAATTCAACAAGTAAGAAATAGCAAAGATATAGATATTATCAAGGTTGCAAGGCAGGATATTGATAATAAAAAAGATAGTATGGCAAAAAATCAAAATGCCATATATCTAGGTTTAGCATTTCACTATCTCTTTGAGATGACGGCTAAATTTGATGAGAGAGCGTTGTGGGTGGCAAGATCTGCTATGTTTAATAAATTTCATAAATTTCTTTCTAATGATGAGCTTGAAGAGCTATTTTTAAGAGGATTAAATTTAATAAAAGACGAGAAATTTATAGAGTTTACTACCAATAAAAAGATATATAAAGAACAGCCTTTGAAATTTAATGGCTCGTTAAAGCAGATCGATCTTATGTGCATTGATGATAATGAAATTTGTATAATAGATTATAAGACAAGCGATAATAGTATCGATGAAAACATATCTCAAATAACGAACTATAGAGATGCTATAAGTAAATTTTATCCAAATCTTAAGATAAAAGCTGTATTATTTTACGCTCTAAAAAATAAAATTCAATATATTGAAATTTAAAAACTACTTAAATTAAGGTTTGTATAAGCTATTTTTAAATAAAATCACGTTCTAAAATTATTGGCAAAGGTAAAAAAATGACACAAATAACAAAGCCAAACGAGGTTAAACGAGATTGGATTGTCCTTGATGCGGAAGGCAAGCGTTTTGGTAGATTGCTAACCGAAGTTGCGACAATACTTCGTGGCAAAAATAAACCAAATTTTACTCCAAACGTTGATTGTGGAGATTATGTTATCATCATCAACGCTTCAAAAGTAGAATTTACAGGAAATAACAAAGCCGAAGATAAGCTATACTACAGACATTCTGGCTATTTCGGAAGTACAAAAAGTGAGAAATTTGGTGATTTGGTAGCCAATAAACCTGAAAAGCTATTTAAGCTTGCAGTTCGCGGAATGCTTCCAAAGACAAAACTTGGTAGAGAGATGATAAAAAAACTAAAAGTTTATGCGGGTAGCGAACATCCTCATACAGCTCAAATCGCTAAAAAAGAAGGAAAATAATTATGGCAAAAGTTTATGCAACTGGTAAAAGAAAAACTGCTGTCGCTAAAGTTTGGATAAAGTCAGGAAGCGGCAAAATCGTAGTAAATGGAATGGATCTAAATAGCTGGCTTGGCGGACATGAGGCTATCAAGCTAAAGGTTGTTCAACCTCTTCTAGTTACTAAGCAAGAGAGCCTTGTAGATGTGACTGCTACTACTTTGGGTGGTGGATATTCAGCTCAAGCTGAGGCTTTAAGACACGGAATTTCACGTGCTTTAGCTGCAATGGACGGTGATTTTAGAGCAGTTCTTAAACCAAAAGGCTTATTAACTCGTGACTCTCGTGTGGTTGAGCGTAAGAAATTTGGTAAGAGAAAAGCAAGACGTAGTCCGCAATTCTCTAAACGTTAATATATTTTTGTGGATCTTGGTATATCTGAGATTGTATTTAGTTTAATTCTCAAGACATATAAGGCTTTGAGAATTTTCTTTGTATTTGATAAATATTTATAAGTACAAATGAAGTATTTAAATAAAATTTATTAAATATATATAAAATAATATTTATGGTTTTATTAAAAATCATAAGAAAGGATATTCTATGAAAAAGATTGCTATTGCTTTAGTTGCTGCTACAGCTTTGTTTGCTACTGATTCAGCATATAACTACGAGTTAACTCCAACTATAGGAGGAGTTCATCCAGAAGGAAATCTTGGAACAAATGAACACGTTACTATAGGCTTAAGAGTTGGAAGAAATCTTGAAAATTCATTTTTAGATCAAGTTGAGCTTGGTTTTAATTACTCAAACAATATTAAAGAGTTTGGTGTAAAAGGTAACGCTGCAAGATACTTTGTAAACGCTATTAAGGATTTTGGATTAACCAATGATTTGTCACTTTATGGACTAGTTGGCGCTGGTTGGGAAGATGTATCTGCTAAATTTGTAGATAATGAAGATGGCGGATTCGGACAATATGGTTTAGGATTAAAATATAAAGTTACAGATAACTTCGCACTTCGTGTAGAGGCTGTAGACGCTATCAAATTTGAGCACGGAGATCACAATCTATTTTATACACTTGGCTTTGCTGTAGGATTTATCGAGAAAGCTGCTCCAGTAGTTGTTGCCGCCCCTGAGCCAAAACCAGTGATGCCAAAAGCTGTAAATCTTGATGATGATAATGATGGTGTTTTAAATGATGTTGATAAATGCCCTAATACTCCGGTGGGTGTTGTAGTTGACGAGACAGGCTGCGAGAAAGTTATCGTGCTTAGAGATTTAGGTGTAAATTTTGCATTTGATAGCTATAAAATAACACCAAAATATCTTGAGGAGATTAAAAAAGTTGCCGAGTTTATGAGTGAAAATCCAAACTACCGTGTAGTTTTAGAAGGCCATACTGATAGTACTGGTGCTGAGGCTTACAACTTAAAATTATCAGAAAAGAGAGCAAATGCTGTTGCTAAAGCCCTTGAGAATCTTGGTGTAAGCTCAAATAAGATCACAACCGTAGCTTACGGTGAGACTAAACCTGTGGCTGATAATAAAACAAAAGAGGGACGCGCTGAAAATAGACGCGTTGAAGCTAAATTTAATAAATAATTTAGGCTGTAAAAAACTACATTATTTAGGCTTTATCGCTATATAGCGGTAGAGCCTAATTTTTTATCTACTTTTTAATTAAAGAAAACAAATGAAAAAAACGATACTTTTTGATTTGGATGGCACACTTATAGACTCTACTTCCGCTATTTTAACAGGGTTTGATACTGCATTTAAAGTTCATAATAATCAAAAACCAGACCAGGATGCAGTAAAATCTCTTGTTGGACATCCTCTTGATGTTATGTTTGGCGGTCTTGGAGTGGATAAAGATTTGATTCAAAATTATATCGATGCTTATAAGGCTTGCTATAAACAAATTTATCTAGACCAAACAACCCTCTTAGATTTTGCTAAAGAGGCTGTAGAGCTTGCTAGCAAAATTGCTGACGTAGGAGTTGTTACTACAAAAACTTCTAAATTTTCTGTAAATTTACTTGAGTATTTGGGTATTAAAGAGTTTATTAAAACAGTAGTTGGCAGAGATGATGTAGTGCACCCCAAACCAAACCCTGAGCCTATTAATTTAGCTCTTAAAAATCTAGGTAAAGATAATGAGCAAAATAAAAAGTTTGCGTTTATGATAGGCGATACATGTATGGATATGATGGCAGCAAAATCAGCTGGTATAGAGGGTTTGGCTCTTTTGTGCGGTTATCAGGATTTGCAAAATTTGAAAAAATGCTCAAGCCATATCTTTGAAAATCCGCTTCGGGCAGTTGAGTTTATAGCAAAACTATAGAATAAATTTATTGAAGATTTAAGCTGTAAATCTATTTTAGTATTCATTAGTAATAAATTTATACTTTTAATTCATCTTAAAATACTCAATAATTCTTTTGATTAATCATATATTTTGGAATTTCGTTTTATAATAAAAGATTTTATGATAAAGATGAGGCAAATAAATGAGTAAAATTATGAAAACTATGGACGGTAACGAGGCGGCGGCTTACGCTTCTTACGCATTTACGGAAGTTGCGGGAATTTATCCTATTACTCCGAGTTCTCCGATGGCTGATTACACTGACGCTTGGGCTGCGGCAGGAAAGAAAAATTTATTTGGAATGCCCGTCAAAGTTGTTGAAATGCAAAGCGAAGGAGGCGCGGCAGGAACGGTTCACGGCTCACTTCAAGTAGGCGCGCTTACCACTACTTACACGGCTTCTCAAGGTCTGCTTTTAAAAATTCCTAATATGTATAAGATCGCAGGGCAGCTTCTTCCTGGAGTTATTCATGTGAGTGCTCGCTCTATCGCCGCTCAGGCGCTTTCTATATTTGGCGATCATCAAGATATCTATGCCTGTCGCCAAACGGGGTTTGCGATGCTGGCAAGCGGTTCTGTTCAAGAGGTTATGGATATCGCAGGCGTTGCGCATTTGGCGGCTATTAAGGGTCGCGTACCGTTTTTGCACTTCTTTGACGGATTTAGAACAAGTCACGAAATTCAAAAGATTGAAGTTATGGATTATGCTCATTTTGATAGACTTTTGGATAAAGAGGCGGTTCAAAAATTTAGAGACGAGGCGCTAAACCCTGAGAGTCCAAAGACTAGAGGTACGGCTCAAAACGATGATATCTACTTTCAAACCAGAGAGCTAACTAACCGCTTTTATGACGCGGTTCCTGATATAGTTGCTGATTATTTGGCTGAAATTTCAAAGATAACAGGACGCGATTATAAGCCGTTTAACTACTATGGAGATCCGCAGGCGGAGCGAATTATAATAGCTATGGGCTCGGTAACTCAAACCCTTGAAGAGGTTGTTGATCACTTAAGAGAAAAAGGCGAAAAAGTAGGCATTATCAAAGTTCATTTGTATCGTCCGTTTAGCTTAAAATACTTATTTGACGTTATGCCAAAAAGCGTTAAAAAAATCGCCGTTTTAGACCGCACAAAAGAGCCCGGAAGCTTGGGCGAGCCACTATATCTTGACATAAAAGCGGCATTTTATGAAAGCGAATTAAAACCTGTCATAGTCGGCGGTAGATACGGACTTAGCTCAAAGGATGTTGATCCTGCTCAGATGATCGCGGTATTTGAAAATTTAAAACTAAATGAGCCTAAAAACGGCTTTACCGTAGGAATTGTAGATGATGTTACATTTACATCGCTTGAGGTAAAAGAGAAAATTTCATTAAGTGATGATAGTGTAAAAGAGTGTTTGTTTTACGGACTTGGCGCGGACGGAACTGTTGGAGCCAATAAAAACTCCATTAAGATCATCGGCGATAAGACCGACCTTTACGCTCAGGCTTATTTCGCATACGATAGTAAAAAATCAGGCGGATACACACGCTCGCATTTAAGATTTGGCAAAAACCCTATCCGCTCGACATATCTTGTTTCAAACCCGCATTTTGTCGCATGCTCGGTCGCGGCGTATCTTGAACTTTACGAGGTTATAGACGGCATAAGACAAAATGGAACGTTTTTGTTAAACTCAATCTGGGATGCAGAGGAGACTTTGGCTAAAATTCCAAACAGAGTTAAGAGAATTTTGGCTCGCAAAAACGTAAATTTCTACATCATAAATGCTACTAAGCTGGCTCATGATATCGGGCTTAAGAATCGCACAAATACTATTATGCAGTCAGCCTTTTTTAAGCTTGCAGACATCATACCTTTTGAAGATGCGCAAAAATACATGAAAGAATACGCTCACAAAGCATACTCCAAAAAGGGCGAAGCGATAGTTGAGATGAACTATAAGGCTATCGATATGGGTGCCGGTGAGCTTGTAAAAGTACCAGTAGATCCTGCTTGGGCAAATTTAAACGATGAGAGCGATACGAAAGAACAATATATCGGAACCGATTTTGTCGAAAAGGTAGTAAAACCGATAAATGCGGCTAAGGGTGATAGCTTGCCGGTATCTGCGTTTTTGGGCTATGAAGACGGACACTTCGAGTCGGGAACAACGGCTTATGAAAAGCGCGGAGTGGGTGTGATGGTGCCAAAATGGATAGAGGAAAATTGTATCCAGTGTAACCAATGCGCATTCGTATGTCCGCATGCCGTCATAAGACCGTTTTTGATAGATGATAACGAGCTTGAAGCGGCTCCTCAAACCGTAAAAGATCACGTGTTAGACGCAAAAGGCAAGGAACTAAAAGGGCTAAAATATAAAATTCAAGTTAGTATCCTAGACTGCACCGGCTGTGAGCTATGCGCTCAAAACTGCCCTAGCAAAGAAAAATCTCTTGTAATGGTGCCTTTTGAGGAGGAACAAGAGAAAAACGAGCAGGTAAATGCCGATTATCTATTTAAAAATGTAACTTATAAAGATGATCTTATGAGCAAAGAAAGCGTCAAAGGCTCAAGCTTTGCTCAGCCTCTTTTTGAGTTCCACGCAGCTTGCCCGGGATGCGGCGAAACTCCTTATCTGGGACTTATCACAAGGTTGTTTGGCGATCATATGATAGTGGCGAATGCGACAGGTTGTAGTTCGATTTACGGAGGAAGTGCACCTTCTACGCCATACACCACAAATAAAGACGGACACGGCGTGGCTTGGGCGAATTCGCTGTTTGAAGATAATGCCGAATTTGGTATGGGTATGGAAGTAGCCACCCAAACTATTCGCCACCGCATAGAGGATATAATGCTTCGCACAAAAGATATCGTGCCAAACGCACTTAGCGCACTTTATACCGACTGGTGTGAATTTAAAAACGATAGTGCTAAAACCAAAGAGATAGCTAAAATTTTGGTGCCGATTTTAGAGCAAAATTCGCAAGTTGAAGGCGTGAAAGAAATTTTAAGCCTTAAAAAATATCTCATTAGAAAATCTCAATGGATCATCGGAGGCGACGGTTGGGCTTATGATATCGGCTTTGGCGGACTTGACCACGTGCTTGCAAGCGGAGAAAACGTAAATGTGCTTGTGCTTGATACGGAAGTTTATTCAAATACGGGCGGGCAAAGCTCAAAAGCAAGCCGTGCGGGTTCTATCGCGCAATTTACCGCCTCAGGCAAGCCTGCTCAGAAAAAAGACCTTGGCTATATCGCGATGACTTATGGTAATATATTTGTAGCACAGATCAACTCAAACGCAAGCCAAGCAAACACGATAAAAGCGATTTTGGCGGCTGAAGCGTATGACGGACCAAGTCTTGTTATAGCCTACTCGCCTTGTATCGCTCACGGTATCAAAGGCGGACTTAGCTATTCGGGTAATCAGGCCGAACTTGCGACAAAATGCGGCTATTGGCCAACTTATGTCTATGATCCAAGACTAATGAAAGAGGGTAAAAATCCGCTTAAGATGACATCTAAAGAGCCTGACTGGAGCCTTTATGAGGAATTTTTATTAAATGAAGTTAGATATAGCGCTCTTAAAAAGACAAATCCAGAGCATGCAGATGCGCTTTTAAAGAAAAACGAAGATGACGCTAAGCGTCGCTATCGCCAGCTAAAACGCTTATCTGTGGCTGATTTTAGCGATGAGGTTGAAGTTAAAGAAGAAAACCAAGCAGAAAATTAACAATACATAAATTTGACTGTGCTTTTGTGCAGTCAAATTTACTCTTTAAATACCAAAAATAAATGCTTTTGTGATTAAAATTTTAGTATTTTATTCTATAATAAATTTGGACTTTTAATTAACATTACTTGCTAAAATAAACAATAAATTTAAGTATAAATTTTAAGAATAACTACAAAATTTACAAACTAAAATTCATGTTACAAATTTACACTAAACTGATAATAGATATCATAACTAAGAAATAATTTAGCAAAGATAGTTTATAATAATCACTATCAAGATAAACAAAAGCTAGGAGTTCACATGTCAGTTTTAGTAATCGGAGCCGACGAGATAACGCCGATAAAAGCGGTTTTAAGAGATTTGGGCGCGGACAAGATAGAGCACTGGGACGCAAGAAACGAAAACAGAGTAAATCGCAAGCCAATCCCGCAAGATACTAAATGTGTCGTGATGCTAACGAGCTTTTTAAATCACAACACAATGAAGACCATAAAAACTCAAGCCAAAAAGCGAAATATCCCGATAGTATGCGCAAAAAGAAGCGTTAGTTGCGTATTTTGCGAATACTGCAAAGTCTTTGGACTAGACAAGGAATTCAAATGCAAATCCAAAGATTGCTAAATGAAATTCGGCTTTTTATCAGATATTGGAGAAATAACTCCAAGTATTTTTTCAAAGCTTAACAGGGTAAATAAAGCAAAAATTTTCATAAATTTGTATAACTCATGCGTTGAAGATGAGCTAAAAATTCCTCAAATTTATCACAAATTTGGACTTAGCTTGCAAAATATCTTTTTAAAAAGAGTTGATGAGTTATGCAAATTTAAACACCAAAGCTTTAAAAAAGCCGTTAGCTTTTGTGTAACTTCAAGCGTGATAATTCATGCCTTTAAAAATGGAAATTTAGATGAAATTCCCGTTATCGCAGGCACTCCTAAGCACCCTGCTGCAAAGCTTTTGATGCTGCTTAAATCACAAAACGGAATTTGTTTTGACGCAAATATAATGTTTTCTCAGTTTGTTTATGATAAAATCCGCAGAAAACATCTTGATAAAAATGTTTATTTTCAAGACGGCATAATCTTTGCAGAGCATAACGGCAGAAAAATTTTCGGAGTTTTTCCTAGCTTTAAAGAGATTTCAAAAGATAGGTTTCATCTTGCAAATTACGAAATCGCAAGGGCTTTTAAGGCTCTTGAGGAGAACGGATTTGACAGGATGTTTGTTGTTTTTCCGCGCAACACAAACTTCTTAAAACACATAGAGGTCGATACTTGTTGCGGAAGCTATGGCGGTGAGGCTAGGCTCAAGCTCGTTCCTTACACTATCAGCCATAATGTATTTTAATTTAAGGAAAGTTTATGATAGGAATAATTTTTGGAAGCAGTATGGGAAATACTGAAGAGGCGGCAAAATTTTTGTCTGAAAATTTAGGGCTTGAAAACGAGCTTTTAAATGTAAGCGATTGTGACGCAGATAAGATAAATGGCTTTGATAAGCTGATCCTTGGCACCTCTACTTGGGGAAGCGGCGACTTACAAGATGACTGGGATGCGTTTGATTTCGAAGGTCTTGAGCTTAGCGGCAAAACTGTTGCGGTATTTGGAATGGGCGACAGCGAGAGCTATAGCGACGAGTTTTGCAACGCTATGGGCAAGCTTTACGATCATGTTGTCAAACAAGGCGGAAAAGTCGTAGGTAGCGTATCAACAGATGGATATAGCTTTGATAGTTCCGATTCTGTTCGCGACGGCAAATTCGTAGGACTTGCCCTTGATGCGGATAATGAAAGCGATCAAACAGAGCCAAGAATTCTTGCTTGGATTGAGCAGATAAAACCGAATTTCGCATGATTTATTTCCCCTGTCTTTTGGGGAAAACTTTTTAAAATAAATCTTGTATCAATCTACTATAAAAACCACTAAATTTTAAGCCTTTTGTAGTTAAAATATTTTTTAAATTTTTACAGTTGGAGTAATGATGGCATTTCAGAATGTAGAGTGGCAAAAATTTTATGAAAAAGCCTGGAAAGTAAGAGCAGAGTTTATGAGTGAGTGTTTAAGCCGTGGAATGAATGGCTACCAAGCCATTAAAGAGCTTGAAAAGAAAGAACGTAAATATCGTATATCAATAACAGATGGCGAAGTAATATCATGGGAAAAGATTAAAGGAGATCCCACAAATGCGATATCTGAATCGATTAATATTCCCATAATGCGACTAAGCTCCATGAGGGGCAATGAGATTGTAATACCATTTTATGCAAATTTTAATTTTGTTGATATGCTTATAGATATTTTTGACGAGACGGGGCCTTACGATTCCATTATCGAACTTGGATGTGGATATGGAAGAAATTTGTTTGAGATATTTTATAGAGGTGGACCTGTCGATACCCCATATTTTGGCGGAGAATTTACAAAAAGCGGTGTAGATCTTGCTAACAAACTGGCTAAAGCAACTCCAAATATGAATGCTAAATTTTTTCATTTTAACCATCTCGAACCAAGACTAGATATTGATTTTGGAGAGCGAGCATTTATATTTACTTGTCATTCTATTGAGCAGGTGTCACAAATTTCAGATAATTGGTTTGAGGTTGTGGCAAATTCTGCCAAACAAGTTAGATGCGTACATCTTGAACCATTTGGTTTTCAGATGCATCTAACAGGCCCTTTAAGTCAAAAACATATGGAATTCATAGTGCAGCAAGGTTGGAATGTCAATTTTACCGATATGTTAAAACAAGCTTCTAAAAACAAAATAATAGAGGTAGATGGTGCGATATTGGAGATCGGATTTTCGCAAGATCCGTTTAATCCGGGTTCGATTGCTATATGGCATAGTGATAGAAAATAGTTGTTTTTTCTTATGTTACTAAATTTGAAAGAATTTTCAGAGCAAAACCCTATAAGATGGGCCATATTAATGGGATTTTTGTCTTGCTGGGCTATAGTTATAGTCGCTTTTATGGATGCTAAAATAGATTTTAATTCATCAGGTCAAAACAAAGAAACCGAGTCTCTTCAAACTGTTTTTTATCTTTTGGCATCTTATATCTTTATTAAATTTTTTACATTTTTTAAAAAATTTTCATTTTTCTCTCTTGCGTTGTTTTCATTATTTCTCACAGGTATTTATCTAGTAACTAATATATATTTATTAAAATTAGTTCCTGCGCCAAACGAGTTTTACCAAAATATTAGCTATGCATTCTCGGCTGGATTAAGTTTTATATATATTTTTATATTAAATTTAATTCCTTCAAAATTTTTCAAGGTTAAATAATTCTCTGATATCAGCAGTTTTGTCTTTGAGGTTTTATCAAATTTTCGCTACAATCTCACGAAAAAAAGGATAGATATGCCGCTACTTGATAGTTTTTGTGTAGATCACGTAAAGATGAACGCACCCGGAGTTCGCCTGGCTAAAACGATGAAAACACCAAATGGTGATGATATAAGCGTTTTTGATCTTAGATTTTGCAAGCCAAACGAGGAAATTTTGCCTGAAAAGGGCATTCATACGCTTGAGCACCTCTTTGCGGGATTTATGAGAGATCACCTAAATGGCAATGGAGTTGAGATCATCGATATATCGCCGATGGGCTGTAGAACGGGCTTTTACATGAGTCTTATTGGCACTCCTAGTGAATATATGGTAAGACAGGCGTGGCTAGCCTCTATGCAAGACGTTAAAAACGTAAAAAGTCAAAGCGAAATCCCAGAACTAAACGTATATCAATGTGGCACATACAAGATGCACTCGCTTGATGAAGCGCACGCGATAGCCGATAAAATTTTAAAAAGCGGACTTGGCATCATAAATAACGATGAAATCAAACTTGATCTAAAAGCTATGGGTTTGTGAGCGAAATTTGACGCGGATGAGCTGTGCAAAGCCTGAAAATTTAAGCGAAAACAAGGCTTTTCTAACCGAGCAAATTTTAACCTATCTTGGCAATAAGCGCTCCTTACTTGGATTTATAGAGCAGGGCGTATTGCACGCTAAAAGCGAATTAAGGCGAGATAAGTTAAGTTGCGCGGATGTCTTTTCGGGTTCGGGAATTGTGGCTAGATTTTTAAAGCGACATGCAAATTTTATCGTTGCAAACGATCTTGAGCTGTATTCTAAAATCACAAATGAGTGCTACCTTGCAAATTTGACGCCTGAACTTAAAGGTGAACTTAAATCAAATTTGGCAAAGCTCAAAAAAGAGATAAAAAGCGAGCTTAAAAGCGGTTTTATCACTGAGCTTTACTCGCCAAAAGATGAGGCAAATATCACTCCAAACGATAGAGTTTTTTACACTCCTTATAACGCGCGCTATATCGATACGGCAAGGGCTAAGATAGAGCTTTTGGATGAGCGGCTAAAACCATTTTTCCTAGCTCCGCTTTTACACTCTGCGAGCGTGCATGCAAATACGAGCGGAGTTTTTAAGGGGTTTTATAAAAATAAAGATAAAATAGGGCAGTTTGGCGGCGAAGGAAGAAACGCGTTAAAAAGAATTCTAGCTCCTATCGAGCTTAAAATGCCTGTTTTTTCAAATTTTAACGTCGAATTTGAAGTTATGCAAAAGGACGCAAATTTACTAGCAGGCGAGATTGGCAAGATCGATCTAGTCTATCTTGATCCTCCTTATAACCAGCACCCTTACGGCTCAAACTACTTTATGCTGAATTTGATTGCCAAATACGAGCGTCCAAGTGAAATTTCAAAAGTTTCAGGCATAGCTAAAGATTGGAATCGCTCCGTTTATAATCAAAGAGCAAACACTGCCGAAGCGTTTTTTGATCTCATTGGCAAGCTGAAGGCTAAATTTGTGCTAATTTCTTTTAACTCGGAAGGGTTTATCTCTAAAGAGAGTTTTGATAAAAACCTTAAAAAATTTGGAAAAGTAGAGTTGAGAGAACAAAAATACAATACATTTCGTGGAGGTAGAAACTTAAATAGTAGAAATTTACACGTAAACGAACTTCTTTATATATTAAAAAAATAAGTTAATAATTTATCTTTTTAATATATATTTAATCAATTATAAAGCTACTAAATATATCAATGTAATTTTAAGTTCAATTTTAATAAAATTTCATTAACTTTATTTTTTAAGGAAATTTTATGAAAAATAAACTTATATCTTTGATGATTACCGCTACAGCTTTTAGTTCGATGTTTGCGGGAGATTTTATATCTCAAACAACCGCAATTTTTTTAAACGGCAAAGACATAGGAAAAATAGAGGTTTTAACTCCTGTTGAAATTGTAGAAAAAGGACAATCTCTAACTAAGATAAAAATACAAGGAGTAGTTGCGGATAATTATAAAGAGAGAATCCAAAGAAGCATTCCAAATGCTGAAGTTTTTGTTGTTTTTAATGAAGATGTTGACGGTAATTTTGTTTTTAATAAGAAATTAGAAGATGATTATGGTGAAATTTGGCATGAGGTAAGTGGAGTTTATGAGGTTGATTCAAAGCTTATAACAGCCGATGAGGAGGCCTTGTACGACCAAGCAAAAAAAATATACGAAGAGAGCTGTTCTGCCTGTCACAGACTGCATCAGCCTAATGATTTTACAGCTAATCAGTGGCCTGCAAGTTTGCAAGGCATGATTGATGCTGGTTATACTGCAATAGATGAAAATAGTTTAAATTTAATCACAAAATATTTGCAGCATAACGCTAAAGAAAGTTATTAAAATTAAAAAGACCAATATTTAGAAAAGGGGATAATATGAAAAGACGAGATTTTATAAAGACCTCAGCTATTCTTGGAGCTAGCTCTTTGAGCGCTAGTAGGATTGATGGTGTTACAAAAACTATTTTTGACAATAAGAAAGTTTTTGGAGCAAATAGATTTGGAACTTTTTGGGCCAATATAAATTCAGAGCAGATCGTTTCTGTAAGTGATTTTGAAGGTGATAAATTCCCAAATACTATGAATTATTCGCTGCCGGATGTGATTCAAAACGAAAACAGAGTTCTTTATCCGATGGTAAGAAAAAGCTATCTAAAGGCTAAAGGTCCTGCAAAAAGTGAATTAAGAGGTAATGAAGAGTTTGTAAGAGTTAGCTGGGATGTAGCTCTTGATCTTGCCGCTAAGGCTTTAAAAGAAAATTTTGATAAATATGGCCCTGAAAGTATCTACGGCGAGTGCTACTGGTGGGGCGGTAGCGGTAAAGTAGGCTGGGGCAGAACCGTAGCTCACAGAATGTTAAAAATTCTTGGCGGATATGTTGAGGAGACTGATGATTATTCGACGGGAGCAGGTCTTACTATAATGCCTTATGTATTGGGAAGCGGTTCGGTTTATGATACGCCAACCAAATGGAAAGCCGTTGTTAAAAATGCTAAAAACGTAGTATTTTGGGGTACTGATCCGATAGTTACAAATCAAATAGGTTCTATTCCTCCACTTCACTCTAACTATCCTGGCATCATAGATCTTAAAAAATCAGGCATAAAAACTTATAGCGTAAACGTAATGGTTAACGATACTGCTCGCTATTTAGGCTCTGAACCTATAATAGTTGTACCAAATACCGATACCGCAATGGTGCTTGGAATGTGCCACCACTTATATGAAAATCATCTTTATGATGCTGAGTTTATTAAAAAATATACGGTTGGATTTAATAAATTTAAAGACTATTTGCTTGGTGTGGAGGATAAGATTGTTAAAGATGTTAAGTGGGCTAGTAAAATTTGTGGTGTTCAACCTGAATATATCGCTAAATTTGCAGAAAAACTAGCAAAAGAGCCTACTACTATTTTAATAGGTCGTGCACTTCAAAGAGCAGACCACGGAGAGCAAATTTTCTGGGCTTTAGTTACTCTAAGTGCTATGCTAGGGCATATCGGCAAAGAGGGTCTTGGGTTTGAGTTTAGTTTAGGATATAACTCAGGCGGTGCCGGAGATAAGATAGCTCCGGTTTTAAAGGGTCTTAGCACAAGAATAAGTGAAAAATATGAGACGCCAGACTCTCCTTGGAAAAAATTTAAAAACGTAACTATTCCTTCATCACGCTCTATCGAAGCACTTGAAAATCCAGGCAAAGAGATAGATCATAACGGTAAAAAGATAAAACTTCCACATATGAGAGTAGCTTATAATGCATCAGGTTCGATGTTTACACGTCACCAAGATGTAAATAATATCGTTAAACAATGGAAAAAATTTGAAACAGTTATCACTGCAGAGCCTTATTGGACGAGTACAGCAAGGTTATCTGATATAGTATTCCCTGTGGCTATCGAAGTTGAGAGAAACGACATCAACCAAACCGCTCCAAACGGCGAATATATCGTAGCATATAGACCTATCATTAATCCTATGGGAGAGAGCAAGAGCGACTTTTGGATTTGTGAGCAAATTTGTAAAAGATGGGGCGTTGGCGAAGTATTCACAGAAGGAAAATCAGAGCTTGATTGGGTTAAGGAATTCTACAACGATGCGGTAACTCAAGCAAAAAATCTCAATGTACAAATGCCTAAATTTGAAGAGTTCTGGGAGAAAGGTTTTGTAAGATTTGAACAAGATAAAAAAGAGACGGAGCTATACACTAGACTAGCGGCGTTTAGAGAAAATCCTGTAAAAAATCGCCTTGGAACACCATCCGGTAAGATTGAAATTTACTCTCCTGCCGTAGCTAAATATGGCTATGATGACTGCCCTGGACATGCTACTTGGCTAGAGCCATTCGAGTGGCTCGGTAGCGAAAAGACTAAAAAATATCCGATACATATAGTAAGTCCTCACTCAAGATATCGCTTACACTCTCAGCTAAATAACTCTATTATTAGAAATTTTGCCGAGGTTAGCGGCAGAGAGCCTATTTTGATGAATCCAAAAGATGCTAAAGAAAGAGGTCTTGCCAATGGTGACATCGTAAGAGTATTTAATGATCGCGGTGAAATTTTAGCAGGCGTGCTTATAACCGATCTTATTCAAGAAAAGGTTGCTGCAATATGTGAAGGTGCGTGGTATGATCCTGAAAAATGGGGAGAAAAGAGCCTTTGCCAACATGGTTGCGTAAACGTATTAACTCGTGATAAAGGCACAAGTAAGCTAGCTCAAAGCAACACAGCCCACACAACTCTAGCACAGATTGAGAAATTTAAAGGCGAGATTAAGCCTATAAAAGCATTCTCAAAACCTACTATTATTCAATCTCTATAAAATTTAGCCCAAGATTTCTTGGGCTAAACTCTATAAACTGTTTTATGTTATCATAGTGTAAAAATTTAAAAGGAAAAATATGAAAAAAATTCTATTTCTAATGATAACTTCGGTCTTCGCATTTGGCGTTACGACCGTATCGGAGCCTAATGATCCTTGCGAAGAGTATAAGAAAACAGCTTATGAGATGTTTAGAATATTAGACGCCAGAGCTGAAAATAACAAACATGAGCAAGCCGAGGTCAAAAAGATGAAAGATGCTTTTAATAAGGGTCTTGAGAGAATAAATACTTTAAACGATAGAGATAACGTCTGTATAAAGGCCACCCAGTCAATCAAAGAGGCAATAGAGCTTATGCAGCCTGTGCGATCTTATCAATAGGTTAAAATCTTAATTTGTATTCAAATCTTACTTGATAAACATAATTAATTTAAGTTACAATATTAAAATAAAAAATCAAAGGATAAGTATGAATGATTTTGTGAGAGTTTCACAAATTTTAAAGGCTTTTAAGGCTGAATTAAACGCACTTTACACAAATCTTGAAGATAACGAGATATTAAGCGAAGGGCTTAAGATAGCGGGATTTGAGGGTGCAAAGAGCGAAAAAATAGCCGTTTTAAGACGTGTTGTAGATCTTAAAGAAGAGCCGCTTGAAAACGAGTTAAAAAAGCTTAAAAAGAGCGAAGAAGAGATAAAAGCGGTAAAAGATCGGATGTTTATATATGTTAAAAATCTTTATGAAAGTCGCCACGCAAATTTGATAGATCAAATCGCGCAAGAGGGCGTTTTGGACGAATTTTATATAACCCTGCTAAAAGGAGTTCACGACATAGGGCTTGCGATGAACGACTGGCAAATATCTTGGAATAAGCAAATTTTACAGACTACAAATAAAGAATTTGAGGCTAAATTTAAAGATTTTAACGAGGCTTTGAAATTTATTGATGAAAACAAGCTTTTTCAGACCGAGCCAAGCGGAGAGAAGGCCGATAGAAGCTACGGAGCGGTTGTAAAATCAGGCGAAAAATATGAATTTGCGCCTTATGTTTTGGCTTTTAAAGATGAGGTCGGCAAGGTGGCAAATAGGCTTGAAAAGATGATAGAAAGCCTTAAAAAAATAGCTTCGCACGAAGATCACAAATCCTATGTGAACTATTTTATCAAGCTAAAAGACGCTTTTTGCGAGACGGATAACTCTAAAGTGATATCTGCTTGGCAAGAGGCTGAGATAGCTTGGATGGATGTGCGCTCGCAGCTTCAAGTAGGACATCCGCTTGAATACTACGAGGATGCCTACACGCACGCGGTCGCGCTTGAGTGGGACATCAGGCTTGCTGAAGTAAGCGAATTTAACGAGGAGAAATTTAGACGCGAGATCAAAGAGAGCTTTGAAAAAATTTATAAGCAAGTGGTTGCAAATAGCCTTAAAATGCACGAGCTTGTGCTTTCAAACATAAATAAAACTCAGCTTTACATCTCAAATCCTATGATTTATTATGGTGCCGAGCTTAACGGACTATTTTCAGCCCAAGTTGTGCCAAACGATGAGTTTGTAAGCAAAAAATGCGGTAAGAAAATTTTTGCCTTTGTAAATCACGTCTATGAAAGCGCAAAAGCTAGGCCTTTTATGAGGCTTTCGGGCGAAATTTTTGATAAAGAGTTTTTAAATTTCGGAAGAGAAATTTTATTTACCAAGCCTGAAGTGTGGAGAAGAGTTTATGAAATTTCAACGATCGGGCATGAGTTTGGACATGTGCTTTTTGTGAGCGAAGATAGCGAAAAAGAGATGAATACTGGCGGCGTGTTTAAATTTATAGAAGAATATAAGGCCACAACCGGCGGGCTTGTGAATTTCTTTTTGCACGAAGAAGAAATGTATAAGCTGCCCGTATTTCATGAGCTTATAGCGCGCTGCGTGGGACTTATAGCTTGGCGTGAGGTTGATGAGGTTAGAGCGTATTATTGCGAAGGGCTTATCCATCTTAGCTTGCTTTTTAAAGCGGGTGTGCTTGGCTTTAAAGATGAGAAATTAAGCGTGAATTTTAGCTTGCAAAGCTACGAGAAATTCAAAGAAATTTGTATGAAAAATTATGAGGATTTAGCAACTCATTATGTTAAAAAAGCTGAAGCAGGCGAGTTTTTAGCCAAATTTTGTGAGCGTGACGGACAAAGCTATCTGCCAAAAGATGAAACCGTGAAAGAATTTGTGAAATTTTACTACGACAAGTACCAAAAGATCGGCAATGAGGTCGATAATAGCGGCGAATGGCAAAAATGGCAAGAGATAGCCAAAAAACAAAACTAACAAAAAGGAGAGAGTGGATGATAGATTCAATGGGTGAGCCGCGTATCAAGCTGGTTGCGCTTCCGAAGGATACAAACTCTGCAGGCAATATATTTGGCGGTTGGATAATGAGCCAGATCGACCTTGCAGGAGCGACCGCCGCGCGTGAAGTGGCGCCTGAGAGAGTTGTAACGATATCTATGCAAGAGGTTATCTTTAAAGAGCCTGTCTTTATTGGAGATGTGGTTAGCTGCTACGCTAAAATTCTTGCAGTGGGCAAAACATCGATAAAAACGCAGATAGAAGTAACAGCTCAAAGGCTAAATAAAGATGGCTTTCGTGAGTGCATACACGTAACAAGCGCGATCGCAACCTACGTAAGTGTCACAAAAGACGGAGTTAAAAAGCCGATTGATGAAGAGTTAAAGAGGCTGCACGGGTTTTAAATTTACAGCTAATTTTAATATGCATTTTTGTAATATTTCTTTTATATATTAAATTATATAAAGGAGATATTTATGAAAAAGCTAAGCTTAGTTTCTCTACTTATTTTGGGTCTTTTAAGCCTAAATGCAAGCGAATTTAGAAGCGTCAAGGATATGGCCGGAAATGAGGTAAAAATCCCTGCCGTAACTAAAAAAATCGGCGCTCTTTGGCATGCAAATAACCAGATGATCCTAACAGTAGGCGGTGCAGACAAGATCGTAGCAACTACCGATAAGATCAAGCAAAACAAGTGGTTTGCACACATCTATAAGCCTATTGCGCAAATTCCAGCTTCACTAAACGGCAACGATATCCAGATAGAAGAGCTCGTAAAGCTAGCTCCTGATGCTATAATCGTGTCAAACAAAAACTACCGCGAAGAGCTAGTTAAACATGGATTTAACGTATTTTACGCGCTTTTTACAAATTATGACGATATGAAAAAAAGCGTGATGATGACAGCTGAGATAATCGGCAACAATGCAATTAGTAAGGCTAAAGAGTTTAACGACTATTTTGACTCAAATTTTAAGCTAGTAAATGATATCACGAGTAAAATTTCAGCTACCGATCGTCCAAAAGTGCTTCATATACTAAACGGTACAAATTTGTTAAAAGTTGATGGCAAAAAGACTATCATAAACGAGTGGATCGAGCTTGCAGGCGGAGTTAACGCTATCGAAAAAGAGGGCAATATGATAGAGATCACCACTGAAGAGATCATCAAGGCAGATCCTGATGTGATCATCGTTGGAGGCGTTAAAAACGAGCAAGCCGTTGAAAAAATCTATAAAGACATAGTATTTTCGGGACTAAAAGCGGTTAAAGATAAGCGAGTTTACGGCAATCCAAGCGGTGTGTTTAGCTGGGATAGATATGGCTCAGAAGGTGCTCTTCAAATACTTTGGGCGGCTAAAACTCTGCATCCTGAGAAGTTTCAAAACATCGATATGAAGGCTGAAACTAAGAAATTTTATAAGCAATTTATGAACTACGAACTAAGTGACGAGGAGTTTGGTTACATCTTAAAAGGGCTAAGTCCGGAGGGTAAATAGCTCAAATTTCATAAAACTATAAAAGAAAGAAGCTCATGCAAGAATTTTATGAAAAGCCGGCTTTTAACTATTTTGTATTGGGCGGAGCGGTTTTGGCGGTTGTGATAGCTTGCATGGCTTCTTTGTTTTATGATGATGAGAATTTAAAATTTTTAGGCTCTTTTGGTTTGCATGAAATTTTGATTTTATTTCTGCTCTTTTTTCTGCCTTCGGTTGTGTCGTTTTTGTATCTTAAATTTGTAGATTTCCAGGCGGATAAAAAAGTGCTTTATAATCTTTTCATAATGCCATTTCGCGAGATCATGATAGCTATTTTGATCTATTTTTTACTTACCCAAGGCGCTATGATACATGAGTTTGCCTTGCTTTTTGCACTGCTTGCGTTGCCTATGTTTGTAGTTAACGCATTTCAGGTTATCTTTGCGAAATTTACTTTTAAAGGCTAGTTGTGAGTTTAAAACTGATAAAAAGGCAATTCTCGTTTAAATTTATGCTCATCTTGCTTGTCTCGCTTACTTTTATAACGGCAGTTTTGGCTCTTGGCATAGGTAGATTTAGCGTGGGTTTTAGCGATGTGGCGCGCTCTATGCTGGCTTTGATCGGATTTGAGTTTGAGATACCTCAAAATATCTATAACGTCGTTACGCAGATTCGCCTTCCTCGCATTATTGCGGCGATTTTAGTAGGAGCTGCGCTTGGAGTAAGCGGCACCGCGTATCAAGGAGTTTTTAGAAACCAGCTTGTAAGCCCCGATCTACTTGGTGTCTCAGCGGGCGCTTGCGTAGGTGCAGCCAGTGCGATACTGCTTGATTTTTCACTGCTTGGTATTCAGGCTATGGCATTTGTCTGTGGGCTGATCGCCGTTGGCATGACGCTAAGTATACCAAAGCTTATGGGGCGAGCAAGCACTCTTATGCTCGTGCTTTCAGGCGTCATCGTAAGTGGGCTTATGATGTCGATAATCGGCTTTTTAAAATACATCGCAGACCCAGAAACTAAGCTAGCCGACATCGTTTATTGGCAGCTTGGAAGCCTGGCTAAGGTAGATGTGTCAAATTTATACGTGCTTGCTCCTGTCATGGTGGTTTGCGTGATCTTGCTCATACTTATGAGCTGGCGGATAAATTTGCTCTCGCTTGGCGATCTTGGTGCGGCTAGGCTTGGCGTAAACGTTGCACTTGAGCGAGGTGTCATCATAGTTTGCGCGACTTTGCTTACGGCAAGTAGCGTTTGCATAAGCGGTATAGTGGCTTGGATAGGGCTTTTGATGCCTCATCTTGCACGCATGCTAGTAGGTGCCGATAACTCAAGAAGTATACCGGCAAGCATATTTATGAGTGCGATTTTTTTGGTTATCGTTGATACTTTAGCTCGCACGATGAGCGTTAGCGAAGTGCCACTTGGCGTGCTTACGGGCTTTATCGGCACGACCTTTTTCATCTGGGTGCTTTTTAAAAATAAAAGGGTTGTTTGATGCTTGAGATAATCGATCTAAATTTTGCCTATCCAAACGGTGCCGGGCGTCTTAAAAACGTAAATTTAAGCCTTAAAAAGGGTGAAATTTTAACCGTGCTTGGTAAAAACGGCGCGGGCAAATCAACTATGCTTGGTCTCATGAGCGGTGCACTTAAGCCAAATTCCGGCAAAGTTATGCTAAATGGACGAAGCGTGCTTGATATGAGCAATAAAGAGCGAGCCAAGTTCATGGCTTATGTGGCTCAAAGCGAGGTTTGTGAGTATGAATACAGCGCGCTTGAATACATCACAATGGGGCGAGCGGCTCATCTTGGAATTTTTGCTAAGCCTGCCAAAGAGGACTATGAAACAGCTAAAAAATACATCCAAATGCTTGGTATCGGCCATCTTGAGAGCAAATTTATAACTCAAATGAGCGGAGGAGAAAAGCAGATGAGTTCTATCGCCAGAGCCCTTACCGCCGAGCCTGAACTCATAATTTTTGATGAGCCTACGTCAGCGCTTGATTTTGGCAACCAGTATAAGTTTTTAAAGATGGCAAAATGGCTGCTTGAAAAGGGCTACACCATAATCCTAACCACGCATAATCCCGACTTTGCCATCTTGCTTGGCGGAGTTGTGGCACTTGTGAAAAACGGCGGAGAGGTCGAGTGCGGGAGTGTAAGCGAGATAATCAAAAGCGAAAATTTAAGCCAGCTTTACGATACTCCGCTTGATGTGAGCTTCGTTGAGAGTGTAAAGCGAAGTTGTTGTTTAACTTATCCGCTTTAAGCCAAAGAGCCAAACTTTAGCAGTTTAAGGCTCTTTTTAAGTCTGAAATATACAAATTTTGCTGTCTTTTTAGGTAAAGATATAAAATCGGTGCTAGAAAAATATTTTTAGGTTTTATGTTTTCTGTGAAATTTAAGATGGTTTGCGAGTTTTCTTCTTTGAAAATTCCGATCCAAGTTCCCTTTATACTCTCATTTTCTATCTTAAGCTCAAGCCTTTCATGAGGCTTAAAAAGAGTGATTTTAAAATTTGTTTGGCGACCGTTTTTTGAAATTTCTACAAAGTGAGTTTCATCTAAAATTTTAGTCTCTTTTAGATCGCTGCGCCACGCACACTCTTTAAAAGAGGTGACAACCTGCCAAACTCTTTTGATATCGCAGTTTATCTTTGAGGTGGTAGTGCAAGTTGCCATCTTTCATCCTGAGATTAGTCCATATCGTCAAGCAATTCTTCGTTTGATTTTACGACAAGACCTGATCCATGCACTACGCTTGGGATACAGCTGGTGCAAATTTCAACCTCTTGACCGTTTTTGTGAGCGTGGATAAATACGGCGTTTGAGTTTTCTTCGCTGGTTATTCCACAGACGTTGCATGCATAAATTCCGTTTATTTTCATTATAAATCCTTTTTGAAATTTTGCTTATTTTAACTTGAAATTTAAAAAGCCAAGATGATTTAAATCAATTCAAATTGTAGCAAATTTAAAGATGAATTTGCTCTTTTTGAAAGAAAAAGTGCGAAAAGTAAATCACAAAGAAAATTTGCAAAAACAGCCCGACAAGCGGTATCAAACAAAGCAGATAAAATATAAGAGCGGTAAATTTATACTCATATCCACCCATGTCAAGCAGAGCTATCTCAAAGCGGTTTTTGCTAAGCGTATTTGAGCCGATATCGATAAATAAAAGCGAATAGTAAAGATAAAAAAATGGCACGTTTATGATGAATAAATTTAAAACCGGCACAAATAAAAGCGGGAGGCTTATGAGAAAAAGAAGGCTAAATTTGCCTATCACAATTGCCATAAGCTTTAATGATCTAGCTAGCGATATGGTTTCAAATTTGGGCAGTTTGTAGTGTCTTTTGTTTATCTCGTCAGTTACTACCGGAGTTAAAAACCCGGCCACGATAAGCGCTATAAAAACCGAAAGTATAAGCACGAAAAATGTACCCGTCAGATAAAAGAGAGCAGAAACTATCCACTTCGTAAAGCCGTATGATAAAATCGCGGTGATATAAGGATGAGCGCTTTCGTCTAAAAAGCTAAAATCCCCGCTTGCGGCACCCATGCTTAAGGCTGTGTAAATTTCCTTGCCGCCAAATATCATAAGCGCACCTAAAACGATAATGCTAAGCACAAGCGGCAGGGTCGAAAGGATAAGAAATTTAGCCGTTAAAAAGTCCTTAACGGCGAGGTTAAAATTCTTTATCATTTTACTTTTTTATACTCTGTTTCAAGGGCTTCATATACCTCGTCTACGCCGTTTAAATTTAGCTTTAAAATTTCGCTCATAACGACATTATCTTCCTTGCCGTTCCAGACTTTTTTGTAAGTGCCGTCTTTATAGCCGTTGTTTTGGCGGAAGCGATTGAGCACGTTTTTGCCGATGTAGCATTCATATAGCGAGTGTAAATTTACGCCACATTTTAGGCTCATCGCAAAATACACTTTAAGCAGGTCAAACAGCTGAAATTCAAATCCGCTTGATTTGTGTATGAGCATCTCTATGTCGTTCATCACTTCATAAATGCTTTCGTCTTCGATATTGTAAGCGTCTTTGCAAAATTCGTTAAATCCGCTTGAAGCGCAGATATCTTCGCTTAGCTTAGTTATATCTCCTAAATTTTTTATCTTGTATTGTTCAAGCATAAGGCTCATCAAAAAGTGCCAGATATCAACAACTTCAACGCGTAAATTTTCTTTGTTCGTAGGCGCGTTTATGTCTTTCCAGTGCTTCCATGCAAAACTGTCTATGAGTTCGGCGCACTCCATATATATGCAGCGTCTCCAGTTTATAAGCTTGCCGTTTTTATTTATGCCTTCTTCCCAGCCTATGCCGTTGGTTTCGTCGTTTAAAATTTGCTGTAAATTTAGCATTTGAGTTATCATCTCTTGCGCATTCATAAAAATTTCCTTATTTTCAAATTGCGAGATTATAACGAAAATTTAATAACAGCTGCATTGCAAACGCTAAATTTAGACTAAACGTAGAGTTTGAAGCTGTCAAGCTGCTCGATTAAATTATCAAATAGCTTTTTGGAAGTTTCAAGCAGGTTTAAGTCAGCCTTATTTTGTTTTAGCAGTTCGTCAAATAGCCTTAGAGTGCCTTCGCTGACGAAATTTTTGTGATTTATATCTTTGATGGCAGGAAGCTCTTTTTTAAGGCTATTTGCAAGGTTTGTGAGTTTAGTAAATGCAGGAGTTTCGCCCGCTTTTACGTTTTTCATAAACTCGTCTATTTTAGGAGCAATACTTTCAAGCGCTTTAGCTAGCTCTTTTTTATCATTTTCATCAAGTCCGTTTCCGACATAAGAAAAGCTATATCCATACTCGTGCGTTAGCGTTAAAGAGCGACTTTGTGCGTTTGAGGAGCGAGAGCTTGCATACTCAAGGCTTTTATTATCATACATCGAGAACTTAATCTCATCTCCGCTACTGGTTTTAAAGCTAAAGTCGAAATTGTTGAAATTTGCGTAACTTGAATTAATCTGCATAAAAATCCTTTTTGTTTTTTAAATCGTCAAATCTCAACCAAACTTAATAGCGATTTTTGTAAAATTAAACAAAAAAGGCTTAAGATGTGCTGCTTTGGAGCGAGAGTTTTTGCGCTTATTGCGATAACTTGTCTGAGTTTTATCCTGCATAAATTCTATCCGCAAATTCCGGTTATCGCTTATTATCTACTGCTTGCAAATTTGCTTGCGTTTGTTATGTTTGCGCTATTTTTTAAAGATCTTTTGCCTAAATTTGTAAAGCCTTCCGCGATTCATTATTTTTCGTTGATCGGTGGCGTTTTAGGCGGACTGGCTGCAACTTTGGCATTTAAAAAATTTGAGGGAAATTTCTTAAAAATTGAGCTTATTTTGCTTGCTTTTTGGATATTGATCGTATCTTACATAACGCTAAATTTCACTCAAGTTTCGGCATTTTTTGCGGGATTTTTAAGCTGATGGATGAGAGAATTTTAAAATTTATAAGCAAGATGCACCTGCTTAGCCTTGCGGTGATAAGCGATGCTAAACCCTACGCGGCAAGCTGTTTTTATGCTTTTGATAGAGAGAATTTTAGTCTTATCGTAGCCGGAGATGATAAAACGACTCACATTAAAGCGCTTGAAATTTCAAGTGAGGTTGCAGGCACCATTGCACTTGATACGAAGATAGTGGGCAATATAAAAGGCGTGCAGTTTAAGGGAGTGATGAGTAAAGCAAGCGAAGATGAGCGTAAGATTTATTTTAAGCGATTTCCTTATGCGCTTGCTATGAATCCGCGAATTTACGCTATAAATTTAAACTGGATAAAATTTACTAACAACGCACTTGGCTTTGGCAAGAAGATAGAGTGGAGTAGAAATTTTTGATTCAAGTCTATGCTTGAGTAATAATATGATTTGTTGTAAGTATATTTTTAAAAAATTTTAATATATTACATTCATATTGTACCTAAGTACAATATACCAATATTATTTTTATTGATATAATTCATTCAAAATAAATTTTAAAAAGGATAAAC
>NZ_LIWR01000007.1 GCF_012978815.1 Campylobacter sp. RM16189
AGAGCCTCAACCTCAACCAATTCCAATAGTCGAGTTCACAAAAGACGGCGATAACAATGGACTATTGGGAAGCAATGAGCTTAATGGCGCAAGCGAAACTCCAGTAAAAATAACAGTTCCTGATTCGGCCAATAATGGAGATACATTAAATATAACTATTTTTAAACCTGATGGGAGCAAGATCGAAGGCACTGTAGTTATAACCGAAGATATAAAAAATAACGGATACACTATAGAGAATATTCCTGTAGCCGATGGAAAAACATCAAGAGTAGAGGCTACTATCACCGATAAGAATACTAATATTATTAGCGGTCCTGGCTTCGATCAGGTAACTGTAGATCTAACTCCTCCTATCGCTCCTACGGTTAAATTTAATGAAGACACTAATGATAACGGTGTTTTAAATAAAAATGAAAATGATGCTGACGGTAAGTCAAACGAAACAAAAGTAACTATAACCGTTCCACCTGCAACAGAAGCAGGTGATATATTAAATATTACAATTACAAAACCGGACGGAACTACTGAAACTAAAACGGTAACCGTTACTCCTGAGATTAAAAATAACGGTTATATTATGGGTAATGTTCCTGTAGAAAACAATAAGCTTTCAAAAGTAGAAGCTACTATTACTGATAAAGCAGGTAATGTAGGCAGCTCAGGAAGTGATGAAGTAACAACTCATCTAACTCCTCCTATCGCTCCTACGGTTAAATTTAATGAAGACACTAATGATAACGGTGTTTTAAATAAAAATGAAAATGATGCTGACGGTAAGTCAAACGAAACAAAAGTAACTATAACCGTTCCACCTGCAACAGAAGCAGGCGATATACTAAATATTACAATTACAAAACCTAATGGAGAAAAAGAGACAGTAAATATTCCTGTTACCAATGATAATATCAATGATCTTAAGACAAATGGACATATTATAGATAATATTCCTGTGGAAGATGGCAAGCTTTCAAAGGTAGAAGCTACCATAACAGACAAATCCGGCAACGTAAGTGTTCCTGGAAGCGATCAAGTGACTGTGGATATAACACCACCTTCAGGTAAGCCTACAATAGAATTTATAGAAGATAAAAATAATGATGAATTATTAAGCAAAGGTGAAAATGAGAAAAATCCTGATCAAACATCTCTAAAAGTAACTATTCCGACTGGTACTCAAGTGGGGGATACTATAAATATAACAGTTACAACTCCTGGTGGTGAGGTCCAATCATTTAGCTATAAAATTCCTGATGAAACAAATCTTCAAAATATAAAAGATAATGGCTATATAGTAGATAATGTAAAAATAGAAAACGGGAAAACATATACCGCACAAGTTGTGATAAAAGACCCAGCAGGCAATGAAGGTCAAAAATCTGATCCGGACAAAGTTAAAGTTGACATGACTCCCCCTACCGCTCCTGTAATTGAATTTTCAGAGGATAAGAATAACGATACTATTTTAAACAATAGAGAAAATGCCCAAGATAAAAATCCTAATCAGACGTCTGTAAAGGTAACCGTTCCGGTCGGTACTCAAGTAGGGGATACTATAAATATCATAATTAAAAGTTCTGATGGCTCTAGTCAGTCTTTTAGTCATAAAATTACAGACGATAAGGATCTTGCCAATATTAAGAAGAATGGTCATATTGTGCATAACGTAGATATAAAAAACGGAAAAACATATACAGCGCAAGCTACTATAACCGATGAAGCAGGCAATAAAGGAGAACCATCAAACATAGATGAATTAACAACAAATTTAACTCCACCACCACCACCTAAAGTTGTATTTATAGAAGACGTTGCAGATGATGGAAAGCTATCTTATGCCGAAAACAATAGTGATGGTAATCAAAAAGAGACAACCGTAAATGTAAAAGTTCCGCAAGACAGTGAAGTGGATACTACAAAACATAACGTGGCTAAAGTAGGAGATATTTTAGATATACTTGTTTACAGATGGGGTAGTGTTATAGGCAAAGAGTCAATTACTATTGAAGATGACACTATGCTACAAAACCTTCAGAATAACGGTCATAATGTTGTAATTAAAAATTTGACTAATAGCACTAAGTATGAAGTAAAAGCAACTATAAGAAATAGCGTAGGTAGTGTTAGTGATGAGGCTTCTGACGTAACTACCGTGATGATTGCTCCTGTGGTTATATTCACTGAAGATATAAACAATGATAGAATTTTAACAGTTCATGAAAATTATAAAGATTATAATCTTAAAAATACAAAAGTTGAGATAAGAATACCTGTAGGTGCAGTAGCCGGAGATAAGTTAGTCTTGTCTTATACCAACATTGATAAGCCAAATGAACTTGAGATTAAAGAGCTTATCCTAGAAGATAATCATATAACAAACGCCAAGATTTTTACAGATGTACCTGTGCTTGCTGGTGTCGAATCAAAAGTTTTCGCTATATTAACAGATAGTGGCGATACTCTCAAGAGCATGCAATCAAATATAGATGTAGTTACACCTGAGCTAAGGGAGCTTGATGTAAAATTTGATGAGATAAAAAACACCAGTGATGTTATAACAAGACTAGAAGCTTTATCCGATAAAGAACTAGACAAAACTGATGCTACAGTAAATATACCAAATAACGTAAAAACAGGAGATAAGCTAATCTTAACTGTTAAGGAACCTGATAAGGATGAGTATTCAATAAACTATACTATAACAGTTAATGATAAAGGCAAGATAGAGTCAGTTACAGATGACGCCACAGGCAAATCTTTGACGCCAGTTGATGGTGAGCCTTATAACTTTAGGCTAGAAGATCTCGCTATGAAGCCAAGAGATGCTGATAGTCTTGATCCGAGTGCAAATGATACCAAGATATCAGCTAAGATTGATTACAAAGGTGATGGTACTGTAGAGCTTTTAACAGACACAAAGACTATCGGCTTAGAGCCTTTAAAAGCCCCAGAAGTTATATTTGATGAGGCTAAGGGCGCTAAAGTTACAAGCAGAACAAATGCTGTTTCTGATAAAGAGCTATTTGATACTCCAGTAACTATCAAAATTCCAAAGAATGCAGTAACAGGTGACAAATTAACTGTAACCATTAAAGAACCGCAAGAGAGTGGAGCTGATAAAGAGACAGTAAAAATATACACCATCAATAAAGATGAAAATAACGGTAAAGTAACTATAGCAGAAGATACAAATAGCGGAGCTAACGTAGAAATGATTACTAATAATAGCTTCCAGATTAAGGGTCTAGATACTCTTCCTGGCAAAAAGACTATAGTTACGGCTGAAATAAAAGATGTATTTGGTCCTGTTACAGCTACGAGTGAAAATACTTTAGCGGAACTAAATGAGATGGCTGTATATTTTGATGAGGATGTCAATAAAAACACAATCATGTCTAGAACCGAAGCTACAAAAGACAGTGATTTGATTCAAACTACTGTCAATGTAAAAATTCCAAGTAATGTTGTGACCGGAGATACTGTTACAGTAACAATCAATAAAGATACAAGCTCTGCAAAAGTTTATGATATTGAAAGAGATCAGGCAGGCATTATAACTGTTAAGGATAGTGGCGGAAATATAGTTCCAATATCCAACGGTATAATCCAAGTCAGTGGTGTGACTATGAGCACTACACAAGATACAATAGTAGAAGCTATAACAAAAGATAGTAAAGGCATAGGCAAAGTAGAGGCTCAGAACAATTGCAAGCTTGAAAAACTATATGACGATATGGCTATCAAATTTGATGAGGATGGCAGTAAGAATGGAATTTTATCTCCAAATGAAAATTCAAGCGATCCTGATAAGACTACTATAAGTGTAAGAATTCCAAGTAACTCTGTAGATGGAGATAAGCTTGACTTGATCATCACTCAAGGAGGCGCAAGTAGCACTCAGCCTTATACTATAAAGAAGGATGCCGACGGCAATATTACTCTTGAGGGCGCAGACGGTACTATTAACGTATCTAATAATATAGCTAAGATAGAAATTCCTATCACCGAAGGTGATGTTGTTGTTAAAGCCGAAGTTACTAATGTGGGCGATAATACAAATATAGTTAGCGCTTTAGGAAGCCTGAAAGTAACGGGAACAGGACCGGGTCCTAGAAAGATGCGTATCATATTTGACGAGGATAGTGATAGCAAAGATGGCAAGCTAACTAGAGAAGAAGCTATGCAGGATAAAGATCTGCATGTTACTACTGCTAGAGTTACGATCCCTAGCAATGTTGTTGCTGGCGACAAGGTAGAAATCACTATTAAGCATGGGGATGGGACAAGTGAGCCTAGAGTATATACTATCATAAGCAACGATAACGGCACTATAACCGTTCAAGATAAAGACGGAAAAAATGTTCCTGTAGATGGTGATGGCAATATAAAGATAGATGGTATAAGAATGGTTGATGGCGAAGCATCTACTCTTAAAGCTGAAGTTGCAGGCAAGGGCTCTGATGAAGGTTCTGTAACGCTAACACCTATCACAAAAGAGCTAACCGTCTCATTTGATGAGGATAACGCAAGTAGAAACGAAATCTTAAGTAGAGATGAGAGTATGGCTGATGATAAAACATTGCATACAACTACGGCTAGAGTAACGATACCTAAAGATGTCGTTGAGAACGATAAAATAGTAGTTACTATCACAGAGCCTCAACCTGACGGTTCATCCGCCACAAGAACTGAAGAATTCATTGTCGGTAAAAATGCCACAGTAACTGATAATACAATAGCAATTCCCGGTGTGGTAGTCCAAGAAGGTAAAACAACATCAGTAGAGGCTAAAATTAAAGATCATACAGAAAAAGTTATCGTCGACCCTAAAAAAGCTGATATTGGGCTAGAAAGCATCAAAGGCAAAGAGCTAGAAGTCGTATTTGATGAGGATACTAGCAATGACGGCATTATGAGTAGAGATGAGGCTATGAAAGATAGCAGTTTTAGATCTACCACAGCTAGCATCAATTTGCCAAGCAATGTAGTGACAGGAGATAAGATAAAATTAACTATCTCTGAGCCTGGTAAAACTGATGTTTCAAAAGAGCTTACTATAAATAAAGATGATAATGGAAATATAACTCTTAATGGTAATGATGCTGCAAGTTTGGATTTTATAATTGAAGGCAATAGCATTAAGCTTCAAAAAGTAGCTATGCTTGATACTGATAAACCAAAAGAAATTTTTACATCCGTAAAAGCAGAACTTACAGATAGCGATGGTAAACATGGCTCAAGTAGCGTAGATCAAGCTGCATTGCTAAAAATGCAAGATATTAAGGCTATGGAATATACAGAAGGTAGCATAAATAAAGATGGTGCCATTGAGATAGATCGTACTCAAAATAAAGCAGACAAAGACATAAGCTCTACAAAGATATTTATGCGTCTACCTGATGATGCGGTTGTTGGCGATAAGATGGTGATAAGTTATACCGATCCTGATGATAATACAAAAAATATTACACAAGAGTTTCCGATAAGTGAGCAGGATATGAATCTTGGAAAGATTGGAGCAACCATCCTTACAAAGCCTGGCACAGATATAACGGTTGCTTCAAAAACTGTTTCTGAAGATAATATTGAGAGTTCAACCGTAACGTTTAAACTAAAAATAACAGATGATAAGGCAAGTGATACTATCGAGTATGATGCCAACAAAGAGGGTATTTATGGTGGCTTAGGAAATGATACTTTAGTATTTAATGCAGATATTGATCTAAGTAAAGTTGATAGCCTGGATAAGAAAATAGATAGCTTTGAGATGATAAGACTGGGTAAAGATGATTCAGCAGGAGCCGTAAAATTAACCATAACGGCTCAAGATGTGCTGGATGTAACAGATAAGTCGGATACTATTCTAAAAATTCTAGGCGATGGCAACGATAAGGTTGAAGGTAATGGCGAGTGGACTCTATCCGCTGATCAAATGAAGGCCCATGCAGGATTTAAACTTTATGACAGTGTAAATCAAATAGATGGAAAAACTGTTCAAATTATGATAGATACAGATATAAAAACAGATTTTTAATCTGTTTTTACCCCAAAGGAGAGATTTTTCTCCTTTGGGAGTATTAAATTTTTAATTCTGATACTTTTTCTCAAATTTTATAACTAAACAACTTTTGGATTTAATCTTTTATCATAATTAAAACCATTTTTGGCTACACTTTTGCAAATTTAAACAAAGGAAAATTTTGGCAAGACTTAGTGCAGATGAAGCTATAAATTTGATAGAAAATGCCGAGCTTAATGAGCTTGGGGCTATGGCTCTAGCCAAAAAGCGAGAGCTTCATCCCGAAAAAATCACAACTTTTATCGTCGATAGAAACATAAATTATACAAACGTATGCTGGGTCGATTGCAAATTTTGTGCATTTTATCGCCACGCAAAAGAAGAAGACGCCTATGTGCTCAGCTTTGAAGAGATAGGGCAAAAGATCGAGGAGTTAATCGCCATCGGCGGAACGCAAATTCTTTTTCAAGGTGGAGTTCATCCTAAGCTAAAGATCGATTGGTATGAAAATTTGGTCGAGTGGATTAGCAAGACCTATCCGCAGATAACTATCCACGGTTTTTCGGCGATTGAGATTGATTACATCGCAAGAGTTTCTAAAATTTCAACTCGCGAAGTTCTAGCCCGCTTAAAGCATAAAGGACTCTATTCGATCCCTGGGGCAGGCGCTGAAGTGCTAAGCGACAGAGTTAGAGACATCATAGCTCCTAAGAAATGCGACACCGCAACTTGGCTAAAAATTCATAAAGAAGCCCACGAGCTTGGGGTGAAATCAACGGCAACGATGATGTTTGGCACGGTTGAGACGACTCGCGAGATAGTTGAGCACTGGCAGCACATCAGAGATCTGCAAGACCTCACAGGCGGCTTTAGAGCATTTATCCTGTGGAGCTTTCAAGGGCTAAATACCAAGCTAATCGCCGAGCAGCCGCAAATCGAAAAACAGTCATCAAATCGCTATTTAAGGCTGCTTGCGGTTTCAAGGCTATTTTTGGATAATTTTCAAAATATTCAAAGCAGCTGGGTCACGCAAGGAAGCTACATCGGTCAGCTTGCGCTACTTTTTGGTGCAAACGATCTAGGCTCAACCATGATGGAAGAAAACGTCGTAAAGGCAGCAGGTGCTGCATACAGGATGAATCAAGACGAGATGATAAATCTAATACGCGATGTTGGCGAAAAGCCTGCAAAACGCAATACAAACTACGACATATTGGAGAAATTCTACGAATGAAAGCTGTAAATTTAAAAGTTAAAAACACTCAAATTCCCGTTATCTTTGAAAGTTCAAAGGTTTTGCCTGTAGTTTATCTTAAGCTTATTTTTAAAGTTGCCGGAAGTTGCGAGGACTCACAAAATAGCGGTCTTGCAAATTTGGCGGCTAAAATTTTAAATGAAGGCACCCTTAGCGAAGGCACGAGTGGATTTGCTAAAGAGCTTGAAATAAGAGCTATCAATATGCATGCAAGCGCCGGATTTGAGACGATAAGTATAGAGCTGAATTGTTTAAAAGAGTATTTTGGCTTCGCCCTTAAAAAACTTCAAGAGCTGTTGAGAGAGCCGAATTTAACCGATGAAATTTTAAATAAGCTGAAAAAACTTACACTTGGCGAAATTTTAAGTAATGAAAACAACTATGACTATGTAGCCAAATCGGCTTTAAATGAGCTTTTGTATCCTAATACAGCTTTAGCAAATCAGACAACAGGCACTAAAGAGAGTATAGAAAAAATAACTATTGATGATGTCAAAAACTTCCTAAAAGCCCATCTTGATTTAGCAAATCTATTTGTGGTGTTTGGTGGAGATGTGGCTATGGATGAGCTAAATTTAAGCCATATTTTGTCAAATTTGGAAAGCGGAAAGAAAAGGGTTCAAGAGAGAATAGAAACAAGTGAAAAAATGAGCGAAAAGCTTATCATTAAGCCAAGCGAGCAAGCATACGTATATTTTGGTACCCCTTTTAGGGTGAATATAGAAGATAGATTTAAGGCTAGAGTGGCTACATTTATTTTAGGAGAGGGAGGATTTGGCTCTAGGTTAATGGAGGAGATTCGTGTCAAGAGAGGACTTGCATATTCGGCTTATGCCAGATCGGGTTTTGCTCCTAGCCATTCTCAAATAGCAGGGTATCTGCAAACTAAAAACGAAAATAAAAATGAGGCCATGAGTGTAGTCAGAAGCGAATTTGAAAGATTTGTTAAAAACGGTGTAAGCGCCTATGAGTTGACTCAGGCTAAGAAATTTTTACTAGGCTCAGAACCTCTCATGCAAGAGACTTTGCTCAATAGATTAAATATCGCTCAAAACGAATTTTACAATGGATTTAAGCTTGGGTATTTTAAAGAGGAGCTTAATAAAATTTCAAAACTAAAACTTAGCGAATTAAATGAATTTATTGCCGAGCATACGGAGATAACCAAGCTAAGTTTTGCTGTGCTGTATAATGAAATTTGACGCAAAAGATAAAGAAGACTTAAATAAAATCGGGATTTTTACTCTGCTTGATCTGGCTCTAAAAATCCCGAAAAACTACGACGATACCACGCTTACAAATACTCCTAAAGATGGTAGTGTGAGCGTGGAAGTGGAGATAAAAAACTCATATAGACAAAATGGGATTTTGCATATTGTAAGCTGGTGCGAAAGCTGGTCTACAAATATAAAGATAGTGATTTTTAATGCGAAAGCCTGGCACTTTGGAGCTTTTAAGCTCCATAAGAAAATATATATTAACGGCAAGTGTTCCTATGCTTTTGGCGGATGGCAGATAACAAATCCCAAGATTATCACTAAAATAAATGAAATATTACCCAAATACAAACTGAATTTGCGTGACGATAGATTTCGCTCTTTGATCGATAAATATATCAAATTTGAAAATTTGATATCTGATGGGCTAAGTCAAAACGAAGCCGAGTTTTTAACCAAAATTCACAAAAATGATGAAAATAGCGTGATTTTAATAGATGAATTAAATAAAAATGGCTATGGAGCTGAGATTTTAAAATTTGTAGAAATCTATAACTATCTAAAAAAACTAAGCGCTAAAAAGAGAAATTTTAAAGCAAACGATATAGAAATTTTTGATATTGTGGGATGGATAAGCTCTTTGCCCTTTAGCCTTACAAGCGATCAAGAAAAGGCTATAGCTGATATAAGGGCTGATTTTAGTGGCTTTGAGGCTAAAAGACGCGTTGTTATGGGTGATGTAGGAAGCGGCAAGACGGTTGTCATCCTTGCGTCTGCTTTGATGGTTTATCCAAAAACTGCCGTTGTGATGGCACCTACGTCTATCTTAGCCGAGCAAATTTATGATGAAGCTGTTAGGCTTTTGCCAAATTTTATGAAGATAAAACTTGTAAAAAGTGGCGAAAAAGAGCCTAAATTTGATGGTGTAAATTTAATAATAGGCACTCATGTACTGCTTTATAACGAGCTTCCAAAGGCGGCAGTCGTTATGATAGATGAGCAGCATCGCTTCGGCTCAAACCAGCGTGAGAAGATCAATCAGCTCGTTAAAGACGGGCAAAATTACGCTCATGTGATACAGTTTTCCGCTACGCCGATACCGCGCACGCTTAGCATGATACAAAGCTCGTTTGTGGAATTTAGTTTTTTAAAGCAGATGCCTTTTAAAAAAAATATCCATTCGCAAATTTTGCAAAGTGGCGATTTTGAAACGCTTATAAAACATATTAGAAGAGAAATTGCAAATCAAAAACAGGTCATAATAGTCTATCCTTTGGTAGAGATCAGTGAGAGCTCAAACTATCAGAGTTTAAGCGAAGCCCAAGGATTTTGGCTTAAAAATTTTAAAAATGTCTTTATAACTCATGGAAAAGATAGGGAGAAAGAGCAAATTTTACGTGAATTTAGGGCTAATGGCGATATCTTGCTCTCTACCACGGTTGTGGAGGTTGGTATATCTTTGCCAAGACTTAGCACTATCGTGGTCGTTGGAGCTGAGAGGCTTGGGCTTGCCACGCTTCATCAGCTTCGAGGCAGAGTAGGTAGGCAAGGCGGGGAGGGCTTTTGCTTTCTTTTTACCAAGCTTAAAAATCCGCCGGAGAGACTAAAGGAGTTCTGTGCTACTCTTGACGGATTTCAAATCGCCGAAATAGATCTTAAAAACCGTCAGAGTGGCGATATTTTGGGCGGAGCTTTTCAACATGGAGCTACTTTTGAATACTATGATTTTGAAGAGCATATTACTCAAAGTGCAAAAAAACGCCTACGTATGCAAACAAAAATGATTTAAAGGGGATGATGATGCCATTTATAAATATTAGAGTAACCAAAGAAAATAACGAGCCTACGACAGAGCAAAAGCAAAAACTGATTGCCGGTGTAACTCAGCTAGTGGCGGAAATTTTAGGTAGGAGTAAGGCTTCGACAGTTGTGATAATAGATGAGGTTGATAGTGACAACTACGGACTCGGCGGTGAAGCAATCACAAATTTAAGAGCTAAAAGCAGGATAAATTAAGAGTAGGTTAAGATAGAAGAGCGGATCTTTCCGCTCTAAATTTTAATAAAGTCCAAATTTGCCATCAGTGCGCTTATATATTACACGCATCCTTGCGTCTATATCGTTAAATACGTAAAATTGCATTTCGCTATTTTTTAACTTCTCTAAAGCATCTTCTATCTCAAGCGGTTTGTAAAGCTCTAGTTCCATAGGTATTATCTCGTCGACACCCTCCACAGGCTCATCTGCAATTCTGGCTCTTATCTCCTTGCCTTCGTCTTTGTTTTTGACCGTTGTCATCTTGTCGTGCTCTCTTCTTAGAACCTTTGAGGCGCGATCTACTGCCAAATCAACTGCTGCGTATAAATCTTTATCTTTTTGGCGTATTACTATAGTGTCTTTTCTTGCTAAATTTATCGCAAATTCTACTGAAAAGCCCTTTTTGCCGTTTTTTTCATCTGCCGAGATGACGCAACGTCCTGAAATGATGTCGAGATTATATTTTCCAAGAGCGTCAAATGCGTTCTCTACATAACCTTTTATAGAGTCTGTTAGTTCAAATTGTTTACCTACAATGCTTGTGTTCATTATATGGCTCCTTTATTAGAAATGTGCCATATTATAACACATATTAGAGCTTTTGAATAGTACGTCTATGGAATCTAATAGGGGTATTTGTGATAGCTTGATTTGCTGTTACTGTAACATCAAGTATTACTGTGCCTTTAGACGCATCTGTGGATATAGCTGTGCCGCAACCATTAATATCACCAAAAATTTCAACTACTTCAACCTGGATAGTAAATAGTGGATTGGTGTTGTCTGGAAAATTTAAAGGATTTGGTGTAAAAATACGCCTATCTCCACCTGTTGCCGTAGGACAATTGGCTGTTGTAGAGTCAAATTTGCGTTCGAGCAAGTTCATTACAGCTATCTCTGTTGCACCTTGTGCTAAAAGCTCGGCTTGCTCCCTTAAAAATATATCGGTAGTATGTTTTGCTGTAGAAGTCGATAGACTGAGTGCAAACGCTCCAAGAGTGGCTACTAAAACCATAAAAAATATCGCCATAATCATTGTAAATCCGCGTCTCATTAGTATATCGCCTTTGTCTTGCATACGGTGGATTCCTCTTCGCCATTACCAAGTGACCTGCCAGCATCTCTTATACATAGTTTAAGCACTATCATGCCATTTACTTCCGTAAAATTAAATCTGGTAACGTTTGTTGCAATTATAACACTGTTTGAATTTTTACCATTATATTGGTTGTCCTCTCCTAATAACCATGGACGATAGTTGTAATGCAATATCAAATCAGAGTCGCCGTTAGCAGAAGGAGTTCCTGGAACAATAGCATAAGCAGTATGGAGTAAGTAATAATACTCTGATATATCAGTTCCTTTGTATGTGGACATAGTCAAATTTGTAGTGCTACCTGTTGTAGTATTGACTATCCCTATTGAATTCGCATCTGTCTTGTTATAGCCAAAAGATGTATCAATCTTGGCTCCTAGGCCTCTAAAGAAAATTCCGACTGTATTATTGCTTAAATTGGCTTTGCTTGTAGTGGCATCAACTCTAGTAAGATCGGATATTGTTTGATTAGCGGATGTAAGATCGCTCCCCGGGGTTTCTAGTGTTCCTGCACCTGTGCCAGTTCCTGTTTTAGTTGTATTGGGATGATTTAGGTCTATAAAACCACTCCATCCTCCATCTTGAAAGCTTTCATAGCTGTAGCTTATCCACTCTAAGATAGTGTAGTCTTGATTAAGTCCTGCATCAGAAGTAGATACAAATTCTCCCGTAGGCTTTCTGCCTATAGTTGATCCTTTAACTCTAAACATAAGTCTTTTGGAAATTTGTTCTAAAACTATCTCAGTTTGAGCCTCAAGAGTATTTATCGCTCTACTTTGTAAATATCCTCTGTATATATTTAGTATTATGTCTGTGCTTAGAACTGAAATAATACCTGTAATAACTAAAACCACTATCAGTTCAAGAAGTGTAAAAGCTTTTTTCATTACCATGATCTTGTCTGTATTTTAGGGCTATCGCCTATGTTTGCCGAATATGCCCTAAGCACTATGTTTGTATCCGGGATAGTGTGTGCGGTTGTGTTTATTTCTATGACTTTGATGTTATTATTTGTCGCTCCTGTCATGTCTTTTTTATCAACCTTTGTTTTCATTGTTGCACTTACTACATTATCCCTGTTGTATGTTGTGGTTTTTGAACTTACATTAAAATCCAATGATTTATTACTATCAAACGAACTTATACTTTTTTCTACCAAAGCCAAGCAATCATCTCCTGATTTATTTGAAAAAGTTCTTCTATTGCTTGTTGAAATTGAATTTTTTGTGTAAAAATTATCTGCAGGATTGCCATTAAAAATAGGAGTAGAGTTACCTATAAGAGAAGTGTTATTCTCGCATCCCCACGGTGCTTTAAGTATAAGAGCCATACGTGTTTTAGTATCCATTACACTTTGTTGGATTATGGCTGATGTATTGTTTTTTGCATTTTGCATTACTATAGTGGGAATAGATAAAAAAACTATTCCCATTACTACGATAGAAATTACAAGCTCAAGCAAAGAAAACCCGCGTCTCATATTATTACCATTCCAGCCTTCTATTTGTTTGGCTTGGTATGTCCTCTAATTTGCTTCCGCCTATTACGGAACCTACGCCGGCTTTATTTTCGCCTTTTTTATTTAGAGATTGTCCTCCCCATACGGTACCATCCGTAAATTCTACTATAAAATCATTTGTCTTTGCATTGCTATCTACTTGATTAAACAAAAGCCAAGACGAGGCTTCCATCTTTATAGTATCAGAACCCGGAATAGAGCTTGATAAAAATATTTTTTCAATACCATCTTGCACGGATTTTGTTACGGATACATTCGTAGAAGGAGAATTTGGTTTATAGTTTTTGACTTCTCCCATGTTTATATCATCGTGTTCTTTATTGACAAACCAATTGGTTTGATCCGGAAATAATTCGGCATTTTTTGCTATAGTGTATTTATCCGTATCACAAAGATTGCAGTATACGCCAAAATATACATTGTGATCAAACCCTTTCTTAGGACCCTTGCCTTTAGTGGCATATACTCTACCATAATAAAAATCAGCATTAGTTTCATTGCTTGGTTTTGAATATATTGCGCCAGCTACTCCATTTGTATCTGATATATTATTAAAAGTAAATATATTGCTATTTACGGCAAAAGGATTCCTTGGGCTTGTAATATTTTTATCAAAATTAAACCTTACTTCTCCGCTTGCGATCGCTGTAGAATCACTAAAGGCTGTATTTAATATTTGATATTGCCCAGTGTTGCCAGTACCCGTTATCGTTTTTCTAATATTTAAATTGGTTGTATCATCAAAAAATAAAAGATCATTTTTTAATTCGGCTATATTTGTTATATCTTTTCCATTGTTGCCTATTTTATATTCAGGTATTAGTTGATCTATATCTAATGTAAAATTTACATTATTGGCATAGCAGCTTCTTGTATATAGTTTGGCTATACTTTTCGCCGCATCATCAATTCTTGCTTTTGTATCAAACAATACTCTAGCATACATTCCTGAATCGCTTGAAGTATATGTCATATTGTTTTCGAAATTTGAAACAGTGACGTTATCTATAAATATGTCATTAGGCAGGAAAGTAAAGTTAAAAGTCGATTTGATATCACAACCTATCTTTCCTTCCGCATTTGGGGTAGTTGAATCACTATCGGCTATACAGTCGCCAGAGACTCGGTCTACAAGTGTAAAGGATGAGTCTTGTAGTGTGAGTTTTGCAGGACCTATGTCTGGGTAAGAGAAATTTATTGCACCTGATTTATAAAAATTTGCTTTACCCTCATTAAAATCAGCTCTTATTTTGTGACCTGTTATTTCTGATAACACACTAGAATTTATATTATTTATGCATATCTCATTTGGATTTGGCGCTAGCTGGACTATATTTGATATAGAGCCCTTGCCTGGAGCTATTTCGATAGATTCTGTTTGTAAATCTCTAGTATATCCGGTGGCTATATTGTCTTGCTTGAATACTGCCACAACTCCTGTGTCAGAATAGTTTCTGCCTCCTATTAAATTCTTTAAATTAGCATCAGATAGAAAACTATTAGATGAAGTATTATACATCCTAAATTTTTCTGGTCTTACAGAGAATCTATCTGAAAGACAATTTACTATAATCTTCTTTTTGGGTGTTGCGGTAGGATCTTGTGGGTCTATAACGGGATCTTGAGCCGGATCTATATAAGATAGTCTAAATGTCAATGATGGATAAACATTATTTATCAATAGTTTATCTTGTGGTATTTCTATCATTCCTGTGTTTTTATTAAATTTTAGACCTTCTATTTTAGGCACTATAGAGTCACTGTCACAATCCTCAACTACTTCAACACTTACTTCTAAATCCTCAGATGGACCTTTGGGAGTTTCGTTGTCTTTTAGTTTTTCATGCATATAGACAATTTTGGTATTAAATCCCTTTCCTGCAAGCTGTGTATAAAGGCGCTCCGAATCACCTTTTTTAGTAAAATTATGATTGACCGCTTTAAATTCAGCTATATTAAAAATAGACAAGAAGTAGTCTTTCTTTTCACATTTTTTTATAATTATTCCATCATTGTATTCAAGATTAAGAGCGTCGTTAGAAAATGATGCTTTGTATGTAGATTCTTTAAAAGTCTCATTTAGTACTATATCGTATCTGATAAAAGCACTATCTGTAGGATCAAGCTTTCCACCATTACTATTATTGGCTCCTTGTCCTATATTTATTTTAATACCATTTGCGATCTTTTTTTGAAGATCTGTATTATCTGGATTATGCGAACCTAACAAAAAGCTAGAATCCCCTTGTTTGTACTTGTAAATATATGTACTATTATTATCATATTTTCCACTTGTAGGATCTGTACTTGCAATTATTGATAGTTTTTCTACTCTTTCGTTTGTTTTATTTTTTATGCTAAGCTCAACTCTTAAAATATCATCTTTTTTTAAAATTGTTTTTGATCCGCTTGATTTGCTTACTTCTCTAAATGCTGCGTCATTATCGTTTTTTCTTTTATAAAACAATTTTTCTTCATAGCATACATTCGGCACATATAGATCTGTAGAGAATGCAACTAAGCCTACTGTGGCTTCATCTCCCATTGAAGAACCTCCTTGAGAAACAACTTTGGCGCTTAGTTTTGCATATGCATGAGTTTGACCATTGTCCATTAGTGAAGAAATATCATATATGTCTAGATCCATACTTGCATTGTATATTTTATTTGAATTCATATGTTCGTTAAATCTAGCAATTGTACTATTAAACTGAGAACCTTTTGGATTTATTGAATTTGCGCCGGCAACATATACTGAATCATCATCCGAGTATGAATCATTTTGATTTTTTTTGAGCTGAATATTTTCAGCAGGTATCTCTTTGGCCGCCCCAAAGGATAAGATTGTCAAAGACGCATCAAAATCACCATGTATTGGAGTATAAAAATCTTTAAATTCCATTTCTGTACTAGCATCTCCTACTAGAGGAGTTAATACTTTAATTCCATCGTATATATTTATACCTTTTGGCTTTACATTATGATTTTCTGTGGTACCAAAATCATATACTATAACAAGCGCCCATCCTCCATAAGTAGGAGAGGCGACACCAGCATACCATTTTCCTTTAAGTGGATTAGTTGGATCATATAAAGATATAAAGCCTGGTATAAATGGTGGAGCACCATCATAAACTTTTATATCTCCAGCACTAAATGTTCTTCGTCCTGCTGTGCCTAATGCTTTTTTAACTATATCTGTTACATCATAGCTGGCTTGATACTGAAATCTAAAACCTCTGTTGGTAAGCGAACCAAACCATTTTGTATCTTTTTCTAAAGCGTTTAGAGTTTTGTAATCCATTCCACCACTGTCGTTTGGGTATCCAAATTTTATCTTATTAAACCCTTTAATATCTTCGAAGTATTTTTTTATAGTGTTTTCATAGCTATTCTGTTCTCTGCTCCATTTTTTTACTATGCTTGCTCCCCAGTATAATCTGGCGAATATTATTTTTTCTCCTGTTATTTTACTGTCTATACTTGCTCCTGTTTGATCTTTTCTATCTGAGAATTTAAATGTAGCTTTTGCGGAATTTGTTGTATATGAATTATCTTCTTTTTCAAATTCCACTTTTGTTATGGATGTTTTTTCTGTAGGATACTGCAGTGGACTCCATGGGTTGTAATTATAGTAAAAATTTTGTTGGCTATTTCCTATAGTTTTAACTACCGTAGCTCCTATAGTTTCTATATCTCCATAAATTACTTTTTTTTCAGATTTTTTCCCTCCGATTATTTCGTCTATTGTCCTTTTTGTTAAAGTTTTTTCTTCATTATTGTCTATGTATCCGTTACGACCAATTCCAGTGTCTGTAATTGTAATTATACTATGAGTAAAACCATCATTGTCATTATGGTTTATTGCCAATAAGCTGATTTTTAGCATAAATATTGCAATCAGTAGAATTTTAAAATTTTTCATTTTATCTCCTTTTGGGAAAAGGCAGAATTTTACTTTTGTATAAAATCTGAAATTTTCTCGGCTTGTTTATAGTATGGATAGCTATATACATCTAAAACCACCTGGGATAACGTCATATTGGTCATATTGCATACGATAGGAGCCATAAAATTTACAGTAGATGTCTCTATCGGGGTGCTTACAACCATGATGTTATATACTCTTAATTCGCTATTGTCGTTTATATCCATAAGTTCTTGGTAATATGTAGGTATTTCAAATTCATAATTTCTTAAAGCGTAAGGATTGATCATGGTAAAAGACGTATTATCGTCTTTACTTTGAAGCTTTACAAAAAATTTATCAAGCTCCATAAGCTCCATAGTTTTTATATGCTCAAATCCTAAAATCGGGCTTTTTACTTCAAATACCATAAATATCTCCTATAATTTTTAAAAATATTTTACTATGATTATATCAAAAATTTCAATGTATGAATAATAAAATATAAAAATATCTAAATTTATCGAAAAATAACCGAATCGGTAGTAAAATATACGGTTTTTTAAATCTTAAAATAAGGAATAACATGAGCTCGTTTGTTAAAATTTTGAGTTTTTTTATTTTGATCGTATTTTTAAGCGGTTGCGCTGAAAAATACAGCGAACTTTATAACTTAACACCCGATGAGTGGTATACACAAATAATATCAGACATTAATGATAGAGACTTGGAAAGTGCCGATAAACATTATACATCTATGTCAAGCGAGCATGTCGCAAGTCCGATGCTTGAGCAAATTTTACTAATATTGTCGCAAGCTCATGCAAACGAAGAGGAGTATTTGCTAGCTAATTTTTATCTAGATGAGTATATTAAAAGATACGGCGATAATGGACCTAAGAGTGAATTTGCCCAATATCTTAAGATAAAGGCGAATTTCGACTCGTTCTCACAACCAAATCGTAATCAAAAACTAATGCAGGATAGCGTGGCGGAGATTGAAAAATTTCTATATATATATCCAAATACCAAGTATAGACCCTTGATTGAAACTATGCTTACTAAATTTCAGCTTGCCATATTTTATCTGGATGAGCAGATAGCTGATCTGTATAAGAGAACAGGAAGAGAGCAATCGGCTGAAATTTATAGACAAAAAGTCGAAGAATCGCCTCTAATGGATGCGAATTTGATACCGCCAAAGCTTCCTTGGTATAGAAAAATATTTGAATAGGAGAAAAAGTTGCAAATAAATGAATCAAAAGCTTTTCCGGCTGAGCTTCCTATAATAGTTGAAGACGAGCTATTTTTATATCCTTTTATGATAACTCCACTATTTTTAAATGATGATGAAAATTTAGCCGCCCTAAATTTGGCTATAGAAAATCAAAGTCAAATTTTAGTAGCTCCGACAAAGCCACAAAATGAAGGAATGAGGGATTTTGAAGGTATTTATGATGCAGGAGTTATAGGCACGATTATGAGAAAAGTTCCGCTTCCTGACGGCAGAGTGAAAATTTTATTTCAAGGCTCAAGCAAGGGTCGAATAATCAATAAAATTGGTGTCAAGCCTTTAAGGGCTATTGTGGAAGTTGTCCATGAAAAGCACCCTACGGCTGTTAAAAGTGATGCTTTGGTAACCGTTCTTAGGGAAAAAGTTAGGGATTTGGCCGCTCTTAGCCATTTTTTCCCGCCTGACCTATTAAAAACTATAGAGGAAAGTGTAGAGGTTAATAGGGTATGTGACCTTGTGCTTAGTTCGCTTAGATTAAAAAAACAGATTGCTTACGAATTTTTTACAGAGGAAAATTTGGAGCAAAAACTCCTAAAGTTAATTGACTATATTATTGAGGAGATTGAGGCTAATAAACTGCAGCGCGAGATAAAAAACAAGGTTCATTCTCGCATAGACAAGGTCAATAAGGAGTATTTTTTAAAAGAGCAGTTAAAACAGATTCAACAAGAGCTTGGTACCGATACTACCCGTGAAAATGAGATAGAAGAGTATCGCAAGAAACTTGAGAAAAAGAAAAAATTCATGGCTGATGATGCTTATAAAGAGATTAAAAAGCAGATTGATAAACTAAGTCGCATGCATCCAGATTCTGCTGATGCGAATACTATCCAGAGCTATCTTGACTGGGTTATTGAGGTGCCTTTTGAAAATATTGCAAACAAAAAGCTAAGCGTAGCCGAGGTTAGCAGGCACCTAAATACCGATCATTACGGACTCGTCAGACCTAAAGAGAGGATAGAGGAATACTTCTCTCTAAGAGAGCTTTTAGAGCTTAGAGGAATTGCCGATAAGGTAAACAACGGAGCGATTTTATGCTTTGCAGGACCTCCGGGTGTGGGTAAAACCAGCCTTGCAAACTCTATCGCAAAGGCGCTTAAAAGAGAGCTTGTGCGAGTAGCACTTGGTGGGCTTGAAGATGTAAATGAGCTTAGAGGTCATAGAAGAACCTATATAGGAGCAATGCCGGGGCGTATAGTGCAGGGTTTAATTGAAGCTAAGCAGATGAATCCTGTCGTAGTGCTTGATGAGATAGATAAGGTCGGCAGAAGTTTTCGTGGTGATCCTACGGCTGTTTTACTTGAAATTTTAGATCCGGAACAAAACAATAAATTTAGAGATTACTATCTAAATTTTAATATAGATCTAAGTAAGGTAGTATTTGTGGCTACTGCAAACGATGTTGGCTCTATCCCACCTGCACTACGCGACAGGATGGAGTTTATCCAGCTTAGTTCATATACTCCACAAGAGAAATTTGAGATAGCCAGGAAATATTTGATACCTCAAGAACTTAAAAAACATGGATTAAAATCAAGCGAGGTAAGTTTTGGCAAAGATGTCTTAAATTTAATTATATCTGATTACACAAGAGAGAGCGGAGTAAGAAATTTACGCAGACGCATAGCAGATATCTTTAGAAAAGTTGCAAAAAAACTTTTAAGTGATATGAGTATTAAAAAAGTGAATATCACTACTAAAAATTTGAGTGAGTTTTTAGAAAAAAAAGTATACGAGATAGAGCCTGCGGATAAGATAGATCAAGTAGGGCAGGTTAATGGTCTTGCTTGGACAAGTGTGGGTGGAGATGTTCTAAAAATAGAGGCTATTCGCATTCAAGGCAAAGGCTCTATGCAGATAACCGGATCTTTGGGCGATGTGATGAAAGAGAGTGCATACATAGCATTTAGTCTCGTTAAGGTATTGATAGATAATAAGAAGATAAAAGTGCCTACTAAAATCATACCTGTTTTTGCAGATGATAAAAAGAAAGTTGAGCCAAGCGATGTGTATCGTAGGTTTGATCTGCATATACATGTGCCAGAAGGTGCGACTCCCAAAGATGGTCCAAGTGCTGGAATCACGATGGTAACTGCAATAGCTTCGATACTTACCGATACAAAGGTTAGGGCTGATGTGGCTATGACAGGAGAGATAACTTTAAGTGGTAGAGTTTTACCTATAGGCGGGCTCAAAGAAAAGCTTATAGCTGCACATAAGGCTGGTATAAAGACGGCTTTAATTCCTCGTAAAAATTATGATCGCGATCTAAACGAGATACCTGAAGATGTAAAGAGGGATGTTAAAATTTTAGCGGTTGATACAATAGAGGATGTGCTTAAAAACGCTCTTGTATTAAAATAATAATTGCTTTTTATGAGGGAGAGATCCCTTGTAAAAAGCTACAATGTAAATTTGAAAATTTTGTTAGGAAGCTTAAATTTAAAGCCCTTAATTGGGCTTTAAATTATTATAGTCCCTCAAAAGGGTTTGTAACTACGTTATCGCGATCTACGATATATGGGATAAATGCCGCGTGTCTAGCTCTTTTTATAGCCTGCTCAACCATCTCTTGGTGTTTTTTGCAGTTGCCTGTTAAACGTCTTGGCATTATTTTAAAACGCTCTGAAAGAGAGTATTTTAAAAGAGTTGTGTCTTTATAATCTATAAAATCAACTTTTGCTTCGCAATATTTGCAGTATTTTCTTGAATATTTTCTTTTCTCTGCCATAATTAAATCCTAATCCTTAATTAAAATGGTATTGTTTCGTCGCTGTCGTACTTGTCAGCGTCCACATCTATATCTTGAATTTTATCGTTGTAATCATCTTGTCTAGACTGTCTGTTGTAGCTTTGCTGATTTGGTGTTTTTGCACCGCTGCTTGCATAACTATTTGTGTTTTGACCGTAGCCTTGGTTGCTATAGTTTTGATTACCGTAGCTGCCGCTTTGGCTGTATCCGCCTTGTTGATTACTATTTTGATTAAATCCGCCTTGTCCTTGAGCTGAGCCAAGCATCTCCATATTCTCTACGCTTACGCTATGTTTGCTTCTTGTTTGTCCGTTATTATCGGTCCACTGGTCGAATTTCAAACGACCTTCTACTAGAAGCTTTGAGCCTTTGTTTAGATATTGGTTTGCTATTTCGGCTTGCTTTCCAAAAAATGTAATATCGATGAAGCAGGTCTCTTCGCGCTTTTCACCGTTTGCTGTAAATTTTCTTGTAACGGCTATAGAGCTGTTTCCTATCGCAACTCCTGATGTTGTGTATCTAAGCTCGATATCTCTTGTAAGATTTCCTACTAAAACCACTTTATTAAACATTTTTTATCCTTAAGCTTCCTCTGCCGGAATTTCTTGGGCTTTAGCTTTTGACTCTTTTTTGCCTTGTTTGATACCTTTGCTTAGCCTTTCCCAGGCTGCTATCTCTTTTTTATTTTCGAATTTTACAGTTAAGAATTTAATGATCTCCTCATTGATTCTTATGATACGCTCAACTTCTGCGATAGCGGCAGTAGGCGATGTAAAATATACTACAAAGAATATACCACGCTCATATTTTTTAACGGTATAAGCAAGTTTTCTTGTACCAAGTGGCAATAAAGATGCTATCTCTGCACCATTTTTTGTAAGGATTTCTTTTATGAAATCAACTTTTGCGCCTACTTCTTCTTCAGTCAAAGTAGGCTTAAATACGAATAAAAGTTCGTAATGCTTCATTAATTCTCCTTGTGGGTATTAAGCTCGCATGCGAGCAAGGGGATGTCCGTTTAAAGACAAGGACTGATTTTATCTTTTTTTTACTTAATATTTGCTGTTTTTATGGATTAAATTTTGCATAGAGATGAGTGAGGATAGCAAGAAATGCGTTTTATCAAGCTTTGTGTTTGTCTTTATCTCAAATTCCATCAAATTTAAGGCTATAAAAATTTCTTTATAGCTATTTAAATTTATGCTTAGGCATTGTCTTTTAAGCTCGTTTGCTATGTTTGGAGGCGGTGTGTAACCAAGAGTTTCTTTGATATCGAATTTTCCGTTTATCTTTATAAAGCTATGCAGTTTAAGCAGCCTAAAAAAGGCTCTATAGAGTGAATTTATAAATAATATTTCGTTGAAATTTCCATCGTCTGCGCATGAGAAAAAATCCTGCCTGATGTCTTTTAAATTTATAAATTTGTCGAAAAAATCATCAAAACTTATGCTTGAAAGCGAAAATACCAAATTTCTGACCGTATTTTCATTTATCGGCTCATTTAGGCTTGCAAGCTTGTTTAGTTCGCTTGCGGCTAAATATAAATTTTCGTTGTGAATTCTATAAAGCTCAAAAAGAGCGTTTTTGGTTATATTTAAATTTATCTTACCCGCTTGCCTGCTCAATAGAGTTACGGCTTCATCAGGCGAATTTGGCTTAAAAAATCTAGCGAAATTTACGCCGAAGGCTTTTTGCGTATCAAAGGTTATCTTTGTGTCCGCTTCGTAAAATTCATATATAAAGGCTCCACCTTTTTTGCAAGCTTCGATTAAAATTTTAAGCTCTTTTGAAGGGATTTTTTTGTCGCTTTTTATGTGGAGCAAAGCCTCGTCGCCAAAAAGCGAAGGCTCGCAAAGATGTGATTTAGCAAGGTTAAAATCATACTCGTCGTAGTAAAGGCTAAGTAAATTGAGCCTTTCAAATTTGGCTAAAATTTCCTTTGCAAATAGCTCTATTTGATACTCATCCGCTCCAAAAAGCAGAAACGTATTTGGAAATTTCGGACTTTGCAGTAGTCCTTCAAGCTCTCTTCTATACATCGATTTTTTTAATTACCCTACCGAAAATTTCACCGCTTGCGATGTCCGCGTCGGTAATTTCTATGATAAGTTTTTGAAGTAGCTCGGCAGAATATGAGTTTAAAAATATTCTTGCACCTTTTATTTCATCGTCAAGCTTTGCGACAAGCATATTTTGATTTTCGGTTACATAAGCCTTAAACCTCTGTCCGATACGTTCTTTTGCCCATCTGGCAAATTTCCTATCCATAAAGTCGTATGCCACTTTATCGGCTTCTCGCTCAAGTTCGCTTAAATTCGCACAAGTACTTTCGATATTTAAAAGCAGGTAGTTAAAAAGCTTTTTGTCATCTTTCATTTTCGCTTTAAGCAAGCGGTGCAAAGTAAGATCCGAGTAGCGGCGAATCGGGCTTGTAAAGTGAGTATAGCGATCAAACCCAAGCCCGAAGTGTCCTAAATTCTGAGCTGAGTATTCGGCCTTTTTTTGAGCTTTTATGATCAGTTTATCTATCTCTTCGCGGTTGCCCATAGCATCTGCTTGGGCTTGAATTTTGCGTATTAGATTGGATAAATCGCTTTCGTATGTGAAATCAAATCCAAGAGCGGCTAAATCCTGAAGTAAATTTTCGATCTTTCTGATGTCCGGTGTGCCGTGATTTCTAAAAACTCCTTTGCCCTCTATCAGCTTTGCCGCAGCTTTGTTGGCTAAAAGCATGCAGTCTTCAACCAGTCTGTGTGAGTTTGAGTCGCTCTCAAATCTAGTTGCAAGCAGCTTGCCCTCATCATCAAGGCTCATTCTAAGCTCTTCTGTTCTAAAGTCAAATGCGTTTTTAAGCCTTTTGGCGCGCAAATTTGAGGTGAGTTCAAAAAGCGGCTTTATCCAAGATATCTCGCTTATCCTTTTGTCTTCTAAAATTTCATCGATTTCGTCGTAATTGAATCTCTTTTTAGAATTTATAATAGCTTCAAGGAGCTCTTCACTAACAACATCTAAATTTTTATTAAGTTTGATCTTGAAACAAAACGCAAGCCTTGTTACGTTCGGTTTAAGCGAGCAGATGTTTTCACTTAGGCTTCTTGGCAACATGGGTATGGCGATGTGTGGAAAATATATCGAAAATCCACGTGATTTAGCCTCTTTGTCAATTGCTCCGTAGCTGCTTACGTATTCGCTTGCATCGGCGATCGCGACGTAAATTTCTAAATTTTTCTCATCAAAATATATCGCGTCGTCAAAGTCTTTTGCATCTATCGGATCAATCGTGCAAAATTCAAGCTCACGCAGATCAGCTCTGTTTGGATACATGCTGGCATCAACGCTATCTCCCCAAGCCTTGGCTTCAAGTTCGCTCGCTTCGCTAAATTTATCGTTTTTGTTATAGATCGCAAGTGAAATTTTCTCATCTGAAAAAGGATCGTTGATGTTGCCTATGACTTCGGTTATCTCGTTGTTTAGATTGTTGATTTTTAGCAGTGTGCCTATAGGCAGAGCTTTTAGCGATTTTTGAGTGGCTTTTAGCGCTATGCTAAGCCCTGTTTTTAAATTTACTCCTAAAATAGCTTGCCCAAAATGTTTCGTATAAACCACGCTCGTTTCGTTGGCTAATTTTAAAGTAAGAACGACCTTTGCGCTTTGGCGTTTTTTCTTAAGCGGAAGTAGCTTGGTTAAGACGATATCGCCGTAGTGAGAGTTGTTTAAATTTTTGTTTTCTATGAGGATATCTTGCTTAAATCGCTTGTCAAAGGGCATCAAAAATCCTGTGCCGTTTGAGCTTATATCAAGCTTGCCGCATACAAAGCCGTTGTTTAGGTAAAATTTGTTATTGTGAGAGGTGATAGCGCCTAAATTTAGGAGATTTCTAAGCGTCTCTTTGTGATCGCTTGAAATCTCTTTTTCGCTTAATCCATCAAGTAGTCTGGTTAAAAATTCTTTCACAAATTAGCTTTTACTTTAGCCACGGCTTCTAGGAATTTATCGTGAGCAAAGCCGTATTCGTCAAGGAACGGAAGCGTGTTTTGTATGCTTTCATCGTCAAGCTGATGGAAGATATTTACCGCATTTTTTACGATTCTAAGGGCTACTGAATACATTTTTATATGTTCAGGCGCATCTTCTGGAGAATTTGAGAAAAATATAGAATCAACGAGCTCTGATTCCAAATTCCACTGTTCAAAAATTTTAGCAGTTACAATCTCGTTTGATATGTCAAGCACTTCATTTTCAAGCTCGGCAAGATCAAATGGGTTTGATATATCTTTTAGTTTATGTTTAAACTCATTTGCTTTTCCGGTCTCGATCAGCTCGTGAGAAAGTACTATTTTACCAACTTCAAGCATGAATGAAGCTGGAGATAAGATAGCCAAAGCGCCAGGGTTTATCTTATTATACCAGTTGTACATTAGGGCGTTTTGCATTATTGATATATTTAAAAAATCCTGACTTGTGATATCGTATGGATCAAGATCTATTCTAAAGCTCTTTTTTACAGCACTTGACAGCGCAAAACCGCGAATTGTAGCCATTCCAAAGAGTGAAACGGCTCTTGAGATAGTAGTTATCTCGCGGCTAAAACCATAAAGCGGAGAGTTTGCCGAACGAAGAATGTTTGCCGTAAGCATCGGGTCTTTTTCTATTATCTGTGCAAGATCTCCAAGAGAGCTATTTTCATCAGCACAAATAGCTTGAATTTTAATAACCGTATCATCAAGCGGTGGAAGTGTCTTAATGTGTTTATATATTGATTGATTCATATTTTCACGCTTTAAATTTAAATTAATTTTCGGCATTTTACACTAAATGGCTTGTTAAAAAACTTAAATGATAAAAATTATTTTATTTCAGTGATATTTGAGTTGTATGAGTGTATAATCTGCAAAATTTATGGCAAAAAAGGGGAAAACATGGCAGTAAATATTTATTATGACAAAGATTGCGATTTAAGTCTTATTAGAAGTAAGACAGTCGCTGTTGTCGGCTTTGGCTCTCAAGGACACGCTCACGCTGAAAATTTAAGAGATAGCGGAGTAAAGGTTGTCATCGGTCTTGCAAAAGGCGGAAAAAGCTGGGCGAAAGCGGAAGCTAAGGGCTTTGAGGTAAAAAGCGTGAGCGAGGCTTCAAAGATGGCAGATGTGATTATGATTTTAACCCCTGATGAGATGCAGGCTGAAATTTTTTATAACGAGATCAAGCCAAATTTAAGCGAGGGCAATGCGATAGCTTTCGGGCATGGATTTAACGTGCATTTTGGACAGATCAAAGCTCCTGAGGGAATCGATGTGATAATGATAGCTCCAAAAGCTCCTGGTCACACCGTAAGAAGCGAATTTGTAAAAGGTGGCGGTATCCCTGATCTAATCGCAGTTGAGCAAAACGCATCAGGTCAAGCAAAAGAGCTTGCTCTTAGCTATGCAAGTGCGATAGGAGGCGGAAGAACAGGCATCATCGAAACTACTTTTAAAGATGAAACAGAAACCGATCTTTTTGGCGAGCAAGCAGTGCTTTGCGGCGGGCTTTGCGCCTTGGTAAATGCGGGCTTTGAAACGCTGGTTGAAGCAGGATATGAGCCTGAGATGGCGTATTTTGAGTGCTTGCACGAGCTAAAACTGATAGTTGATCTGATGTATCAAGGTGGAATGGCGGATATGCGCTACTCTATCTCAAACACAGCTGAGTATGGCGACTACGTAAGCGGAACAAGAGTCGTAAACGAAGATAGCAAGAAGGCTATGAAGGAAATTTTAAAAGAGATTCAAAACGGTAAATTTGCAAAAGACTTTATCCTTGAGCGCAAAGCAGGATATGTAAGGATGAATGCCGAAAGAGGAATTGCCGAAAGAAGCCTACTAAATCAAACCGGCAAAAAGCTAAGAGCTATGATGCCTTGGATAAGCGCAGGTAAAATCGTAGATCAAAGCAAAAATTAATTTGAGTCCAAGAACAAAGAGAAAAACTACCAAAAGGCGTGTAAAGCATAGTGCTAAAACACGCTCCTTTTGGAGCTATTTTATAATCCTGCTTATAGCTTTAGGCGTAGGTGCTGTTACATATTTTCTACTTAACTATCTATATAGTAAAAGCGATAATAATATACAAATTATAAATAAGATAGAAAAATACTTAGATAGTCAAAAACAAGAGATAAAAAGAGATAGTGCTAAAAAAGAGTCTGCTCTAAAATTTGAGTCAAAAGCACAAGAAAGAACAAAAAACAAAGAGTCAAATTTAGAAAAAAAGAGATCAATAAAGGATCTAAATTTAACTGAAAATGAAAACCGTGCTATAAAAAATATAATAAAGAGCATGGAGAAAAATGATGTGAATTTATCTAAACAAAAAGAGTTAATAAAACCAAAAGAGCGAAAGATAAGTGAGTCTGGAAATAAAATTCATATAGAGATTGTAGAGAGAAATGCAACAAAAAAAGATAAAAAAAATGATGTAGATAAAAATCAAAAATTTACGCTAGATAGCAAGGGATCATCTTCTTCTAAACCAAAATTAGTAATTATAATCGACGATATTGCCTATAAGCATCAGGTGGATGCCGTAAAGGCTATAAATTTAAAGCTCACTCCGTCTATTTTTCCTCCGACAAAGCATCATCCTGATACCCCAAAGCTTGCAAAAAGGTTTAAATTCTATATGATTCATCTACCAATGCAGGCTCATGGATTTAAAAAAGAGGAGATAAATACCCTGCATACCAACGATAGCTATGATAAAATTTTAAAAAGATTACGTGATATCAAAAGAGATTTTCCGGAACTAATGTATATAAATAATCATACCGGAAGTAAATTTACGAGTGATCTTGATGCTATGAATAGGATGATGAGGGCTGTAAAAAATGAAAATCTTATTTTTATAGATAGCAAGACCATATCAAATAGCAAGGTTGAAGAAGCTGCTAGAAATCATTCTATGCCATATATCGTAAGGGATGTGTTTTTAGATCATCAGGATGATAAGAATACTATTAGAAAACAGCTCAAATATGCTATAGAATTAGCTAAAAAGAACTCAAAGGCCATAGCTATAGGACATCCTTATAAAAATACACTTGAAGTTTTAAGGCAGAGCGGCGATATTTTAAAAGACGTTGAAGTAGTCTATCTAAAAGATGCCCTGTGAATACTTTAAGTAAAATTCCGTCACAGCTAAATAGGCTTAAAAATCCTCCCGATCAGCTATACTACAAAGGAAATTTAGAGCTTTTAAATATGCCTTTGGTCTCTATAGTAGGCTCTAGAAAGGCTAGCGCATATACCAAGGATTGTGTTTTTAATCTGGCTAAAATCCTATCATATTCTGGAGTTTGTGTGGTTAGTGGAGCTGCTATTGGTGTGGATATAGCGGCCCATAAAGGAGCCTTTCCTAATACTATAGCCGTTTTTGGAAATGGACTTGATAGAATTTATCCTCAATCAAATGCTAAAATGATAGATGAGATCTATCGAAATTCTCTTGCCATAACCGAATATGCTCCGGATGTTACGCCTAGAGGTTATCAGTTTTTGCAGAGAAATCGTATAGTGGTGGCCCTATCTCAAGCTCTTATCGTGGCTCAAGCCGATCTTTTAAGTGGTTCAATGCAGAGTGCAAGAATGGCATATGAACTTGGTATTAAAATTTACGTTTTGCCTCAAAGGATTAATGATAGTAGAGGAACAAATGAGCTTTTGGCTCTTAAAAAAGCCGAACTAATAAATGATTTTGATAAATTTGCTACGCGATTTGGCGAAGTAGCAAATGTCACAAAAGATGAAATTTTAGAATTTTGCAAAAATGGAGTAGATTTAGATGATGCCTTGGCAAAATTCGGTAGTCAAATTTACGAATACGAGCTTCTTGGCAGGCTGAAAATTTCAGGTTTAAGGGTTAATCTGGCATGAGCATAGTGGCTATAGATGTGGGGCTAAAAAGAATTGGAGTGGCTCTGGCAGTAGGTAGCGTAGTGATGCCTCAAAAACCAGTTCTTAGAAAAAATCGCAACCAAGCAGCTCGCGACGTGAGCACCGTTTTATCAGAGCTAAATGCAAAAACCTTAGTCGTAGGCATTCCACTTGGTGGAAGTAGCGAAGATGAGATGAGAAGGCGCATAAGCCACTTCGTATCGCTTCTAAATTTTAGCGGCGAGATAGTCTATGTCGATGAGGCGATGAGTAGCTTTGAAGCAAGCGAAATTTATACGGACACGAAACGAGACGGCAAGCTTGACAGCATAGCTGCGATGATTATTTTAAAGAGATATATTAAAGTATAGTTATATTTTTATACTCTATGATAACGGTGTTTGTAGGCATTGTTAATAATACAAATTAGAGTGTCTGGAGTGTAGGGCTGAGATAAGTATTGCACGTATATATTAGGATTTATTTTTAAACCATCATGATTGTTTTTGATTATAACCAAGCATATTTTTTTATTTATTAGATAACTCTCTATATCTTTTAAGTTTGTATCATCTATAATATCTGCTTGCATAAACACCATATCCGGTCTAAAAATATTATCTTCTATATGTCTTTTGATTATGTTTAGATCAGAAGTTGGTTTAACGTCAATATTCATAAATTCAAGTTCTTTCTTTAAAATATCAAACGAATATTGATTTTTTTCGGCTATTAATACAGTAAAGTTTTTTGGATACTCTATTTTTAATCCTTCAAGCGTATCCGTTTTAGCGTCTGAAAGATCAAGGGATATGTCGGCAGATGCTTTTAAATATCCTTTTGACTCATATTGAAACGATACTGCGGAACCATTTTTATTCGATATTTCTTGGGCTAAACGAAAAAACTTTCTACTTTTCGGTGTCATAGTCGTATGTATCATACTTTTATTTATGGAATCTGTGTAAAAACTATTATTGGCCCATACTGAGATTGTAAATTTGATCTGTCTTTTACTGTAATTGCTTAATAAAAATTTAATAATTATTGTTGAATTTGACAAATTTAAGAGCATTATTTGAGTTAGCGCATCTGTTAGTTTAACGACATTGGAAAAATCCGCATCAAATGTCCTTGGATAGTTCATGTTGTAATCAAGCAGTACTGTGTTATTATTTTTTTTTGAATCTTCGTTTAATGAATTCATTAGAAAGAACATGCTTTCTAATATATCCATTTGTGCTATTTTTCTTCTTGTATTACCGGATTGAAACTCAGGGTTTTTTCTAAGTAGCCTAACTCTTTTGTTGGTAAATTTTTCATTTAAATTTTTAGAATGTATATAGTATGCTACAAGCAGCATTAGATATAGAAAAAGAATTATGAAAAGTATTGCGCTAAATTCCATTGCTTATCCTAAATAATTAGCATTCCGTCACCATAAGAGTAAAATTTATACTCTTTTTCAATTGCCGTTTTATAAATTTCCATTGTCTTATCAAGACCTATAAAGCTTGTTACTAGCATTATGAGGGTTGACTTGGGAAGATGAAAATTTGTTAGAAGATAGTTTTGACGAATAGGTCTATTGTATAAATTCAAAAATAGCTTACACTCGCCGCTTGATATTTTGCTTCTTGCAAATTCCTCTACGCACCTTGTTACTGTTGTTCCAATACCTAAAATCGGCTTATTTGAATTTATTAGCTCTTGAGTATCTTTAGGGATTTGATAAAACTCGCCATGCATAAGATGATCCCTTATGATTTCAGACTCTACACTTTTAAATGTCCCAGCTCCGACATGAAGTGTGAGAAAATTTATATCATGATCTTTTTTTAGTGTTTTTATCATCTCGTCATTAAAGTGAAGGCTTGCCGTAGGAGCTGCTACTGCGCCGTGATATTTTGCAAATATGCTTTGATACCAGCTCTCATCATCTTTGTTATCAGCTCTTTTTATATACGGAGGAAGCGGCACATGCCCTATCTCTTCAAGTAGGTCAAATAGACTGGCGGCATCTAAAATTTGGCCGTTTTGAGTAAATTCAACCACTCTTGTACCATCTTCATAAATTTCACAAACTTTCGCAACCAAATCTTTATCGAATTTTATTAAAGTTCCTATTTTTACTTTGCCTTTTATATAGACGCTAAATTTATTATCGTTAAGAGGAGTATTTAGCAGTATCTCGCTTGATCCTCCGCTGTTTTTTTTGCCTAAAATTCTGGCTTTTACTACTTTTGTATCGTTGAAAATAATGGAACAATCCGGTAAAATTTCGTGTAGATTTTTAAATTTCAGATGGTGTATTTTGTCCTTGCCCCGTTCATATACAAGCAGTCTTGCCTCCTCTTTTGGCAATGTTGGAGTGGAGGCTATCAAATTTGGTGGAAGATAGTAGTCGTAGCTTGATAGCAGATCTATATCAGTCGCCATTGTAGTATATTTCGTCATCGTCATCGTCGCTGTCTTGCTGCTTTTTAGGTTCTTCTTTTGACTCTTCTTGAACTTCCTCTTCTTTTGGAGCCGGATTTATCTGTTTGGCTATAAAAATAGACAATCCGTAAAGCCCTATTAGAGGGATTGCCATTAAAAATTGGCTTATGATATCAGGAGGAGTCATAATGGCAGAAAATATAAATATAATTACCACCGCATATCTAAACGAATTTTTAAGTGTTGCGTCGGTTATTAGTCCTAATTTAGCCAAGAAAAAAGTGATAACAGGAAGCTCAAAGGCTATACCAAAAGCTATTAAAAGCTTAGTAAAAAAGCCTACATATTGCCCTATGCTAGGAAGTGCGGTAAATAATTCTCCGCCAAAATTTATAAGAAATACAAAGCCGATAGGAATTACCACATAGTAACAAAACGCAGCACCAACTAAAAACATAAATGTAGCTGCTAATACAAAAGGAATTACATATTTTTTTTCATTTTCATAAAGTCCTGGTGCTACAAATAGCCAAAATTGCCAGAATATTACAGGAAGTGAAAACATAAATCCGGCAAAAAACGCTACCTTCATAGCTGTAAAAAATGGCTCTTGAACCTGAGTAAAGATGATATTGCTTCCGGCCGGAAGAGCATTTTTAAGAGGGGCGGTCATGATAGCTAGGATTGGATTCCAGAAGCTAAAGCACACAATAAACATTACAAATACAACAGAAACACTTATGAAAAGCCTCTTTCTAAGCTCTACTAAATGCGGTTTTAACTCTTCAAACATTATGCCTCTTTCTTTTCTTCGTTGTTTTTATCGCCCAAAACCGCATCTTTTACTATATTTTGTGGATTTTTTATATTGTCAATACTGCTTTTTATGTCTGATATATTCTTGTTAAGTCCGCCGGTTACATCATTTACGCCCTTTTTTAGCTCATCAAGCTCTTCAAAAGTAAGCTTCTTGCGAACACTTTCAGTAGTTTTTGTGATGTTTTCTTTATACTTTTTCGCATCTTCTTTTAGCTCTGCAATTTTAATCTCCTGATCAAAATTAGCCTTTGCATCATTGACTGTTTTTTTAATAGTTTTAAAAAATCTAGCTATCTCAACCATTGCACTAGGAAGCTTATCCGGACCTAGAAACAAAACTGCTATGATTGCTATGATAATTATTTCGGGCAAACTCATACCAAACATTTAATATCCTAAATTTACATTTTAAATCAAATATTCTATCAGCTTTTTGCTCAATTTTCTATAAATTAGTTAACTATAAAGAGAGAAATTTCATCTGCTAGTAAAAAATTTGTTGCAAAATATCGCCCATCTCTAAAATTAAGCTTTTTATTTTTGTGTAAAATCTTGGCTCTAGCAACTTGCTCTTTTGATAATCTTGAAGCCTCAATCCCAACTATACTTCTAGCTCCTAAAAATATATGCTCTAAATTTTGCTCTTTCAAGCTTAGATTTTCTATATTTTTTTCATGCGGATTTTTTATATAGGCGTTTAAATTGTCACTATTTCTAAATCTAAATTCATTCATAAATCCTACTGCATAAGCTCCTATGGCAAGATAATTTTGTCCTTGCCAGTATCCAAGATTATGTCTGCAAATTTGACCAAAATTTGATATCTCATACTGTTTTAAGCCTATTTTTTCTATCTGGCTTATAAGAAATTTAGCTAGTATCGGACTATCCTTTTTATAGCTTATCCTGCCTTGAAATGGGGTCTTTTCTTCAAGGGTTAAAGAGTAAGCCGACAGATGAGATATCTCTAAATTTTTTATATTTTCTATTTCTATATCAAGCCGTTTTTTAGTATCAAATTTTGTGCCATATATTAAATCTACGTTTATGTTGTCAAATCCTGCCTTTTTTGCGTTTTTTACTGCTTCATATACATCAAATGAGCTATGAGTCCTACCAAGAAATTTAAGCTTATCTTCAAAAAAGCTTTGAGCTCCGAAACTAATGCGGTCTACCCCAAAGCCCATCATCTTTTTTAGCCAAACTAAATTTGCTGAATTCGGATTTGCTTCGGCCGTTATTTCGGCATCCGAAGCTAAAAATGCAGAAATTTCAAAAAATAAATTTTCATATAAATTTGCATCAATCACGCTTGGAGTACCGCCTCCTATAAAAACGCTTGTTATACTATTTTTCCTAACATCAAATTTGCAAATTTGAGCTTTCAGGTCATCTATCAAAGCTTTAAAATAGCTTTTGGCTAAATTTTCTTTGCCTACAAGCGATCCAAAGGCGCAGTATGGACATTTACTTTCGCAAAACGGAATATGTATATATAGGAGCATTTTTGCCTTACGTTTAAAATTGAGTTAATTATAATACAAAAGTTTGTATTTCACATAGTTTTATATTTTAGTGGCATCTTTTTTGAATTAAATACAAACGTGTGAAAATGTAAAATCAAGTTGCTCTTTATCTTTTTAAAAGCTCGATTTAAAGCTTGATATAAACTCTTTTAAGTTAAAATCTATCAAATTTTACATTTAGGTTTTAATCTATGCAAAAAAGCTACAGATCAAACGTTGCCGCCGTTGTTTTGGCTGCCACATACCCTTTTGATTGTAGGGTTTTTATAGCTCAAAGATGTGATTTGCAAGGTGTTTGGCAGTTTCCGCAAGGTGGGATTGATGAAGGAGAAAAGCCTAGGGAGGCTCTTTTAAGAGAGCTTAAGGAAGAGATCGGAACCGATGAGGTTGAGATTTTATGCGAGTATCCTGACTGGCTTAGTTATGATTTTCCACCAAATGTCTTAAAAGCTAAAAAATATCCCTATGACGGTCAAACTCAAAAATATTTTCTAGTAAGATTAAAGGCCGGAGCTAGGATAGACATTAAGACTAAAACCCCTGAATTTGATGAGTATAAATTTGTCCCTACCGATGAGGCGTTAAATGACATTAATCATTTTAAAAAACCGATTTACACTAAAGTTATGGGATACTTTAAAAAGAAAGGATTTATCTAATGCTAATCATTCAAAAATACGGCGGAACAAGCGTAGGAACGCTTGATAGAATAGAAAATGTTGCCAAAAGAGTGATTGAGAATAAAAAAGCGGGCAACGATTTAGTAGTGGTAGTTTCAGCTATGAGCGGAGTTACGAATCAGCTTATAGAGTATGCCGATTATTTTACTAAAAATGCCGATACTATAGCTATGGATATGCTTTTAAGCTCTGGCGAGCGAGTTACTTGTGCACTTCTTACAATAGCTCTTAATAATATGGGTTATAAGGCTGTAGCACTTACTGGAAGGCAGGCTGGAATCATAACAGATAATGTTCATACAAGAGCAAGAATAGAGATGATAGACACAAAGCGTATGAGAAGTGAGCTTGATGATGGTAAGATAGTGGTCGTGGCTGGCTTTCAGGGTATAGATCAGGATGGAAATGTCACTACTTTAGGACGCGGAGGAAGTGATCTAAGCGCTGTTGCCATTGCAGGAGCTTTAAACGCTGATTTGTGTGAAATTTATACAGATGTGGACGGAGTTTATACAACAGATCCTAGAATAGAAAGCAGAGCTAAAAAGCTTGATAAGATAAGCTATGATGAGATGCTTGAGCTTGCAAGCTTGGGTGCGAAAGTATTGCAAAATCGCTCTGTTGAGCTGGCTAAAAAATTAAATGTAAATTTAGTCACAAGAAGTAGTTTTAATCATAATGAAGGAACATTGATAACAAAGGAAGAGAATATGGAAGCAGTTTTAGTAAGCGGAATAGCACTTGATAGAAACCAAGCGAGAGTAACATTAAGAGGAGTAGTGGACAAGCCTGGAATCGCAGCTGAGATCTTTTCGGCCTTGGCAGAAAAAAACATAAATGTTGATATGATAATTCAAAACGTAGGGCAAGATGGCACTACAAATTTAGGATTTACCGTTCCCCAAAATGAACTTGCTGTAGCAAAAGAGTGCATGGATAAATTAGCCGCTGCAAAACATGTGGAGTATAGCGAAGATATAGTAAAAGTATCGGTAGTGGGCGTTGGTATGAAGAGCCATAGTGGTGTAGCATCTTTGGCGTTTAAAACTCTTGCAAAAGAGGGCATCAATATACAGATGATATCAACAAGCGAGATTAAAATTTCAGTCATAGTAGATCAAAAATATGGAGAACTTGCGGTTCGAGCGCTACATCAGGCATACAAGCTAGACCAATGAGTGATTTTATAAAGTGGACATTAGAGGCAATTAGAGATGAAGGCTCGCTAATGAGCTGGATGGAAGAAAGGCGCACGGAATGGACGCCTTTGCTTGCATCAAAGCTAAAATTTTTACTCGAAGGGCGCGTTTTTATCCTGATAACCGATAGCGAAAGGTTTTGGTTTGAGAAATATTTTTTAAAAAATATAAATAAACCCACAAATTCGCGTCCTGTCTTGCCATTTTTCTCACTTAGAGCTCTTTATCCGTCTTTTGACTCAATATCTTCAAAAGAAGAAATTTCTCTTTTGCAGGATATGCTAAGCCTTGCTTTTCCAAACGGCTATGTCTTCTTTTACGTCGGAAAAAGCAACGACAAAAGCGCGCAGATAGCCAAAGGCAAGGATGATAGCTACATGTGGCTGTTTGACGAGCAGGCGCAAAACAGCTTTTATCTAAGCTCAAGCGACGAGCTTTTGGATATTAAGCTTTTATCGCTTTATAAACTTTTTGATAAAAGCATTGATGCCGCGCTCTTTGCTAAAGTGATGCTTTAGATTTCATGCATAGCAAGATTGTTATCACGAGTGATTTTGAAGCTTTAAAGGAGGAGCTTTTAAGGCTTTATGATCCAAATTTTTTAAGATTTTTTATAACCGAAGATTTCTTGCTTGAAAATGCAAAAGAGGTCATAGCTGAGGCTTATATCGCAGAAAATAGCGAAAAACTGCTTGTCGTGATGGCTAAAAATTTTCGCATAGAAGCTCAAAATTCACTCCTTAAGATCATAGAAGAGCCTCCTAGAAATATTAAATTTATAATCGCTTGTGAATCTAAAAACATGCTACTTCAAACGATTCGCTCACGTCTAATCACTGAAAATAGGCTTATAAAAAAAGAACGCATAAAAAGCGGGTTAAATTTCACTCGTCTTGAGTTAAAAGAAATTTATCGCTTCATAGACGAACAAATCGAACTTGAAAGAGCCGACAAGCTCGGTAAAAACGAGCTAAAGGAGTTAATTTCGTCAATTGCCCTAGAAGCTAGCGAAGCGGGAGTTAAATTTAGTCAAGATGAATTAAGCTACTTTTACAAGGCGGTTAAACTTGCCGAGCTAAATACGAAATCACATGCGCTTTTAACGCCGATTTTGCTGATGATATATGAAAAGGGCCGAAGGTGAAAATTTTTAAGATAAATCAAGACACGAATTTCGATGAAATTTGCAAATTTATTAGCCCAAGCAAAGAAGGCCAGGCGATAATGAAAAAAAAGGCGAATCTAAATTTTTTCCTTTTAAAAGATATCCGATCGCCTGCTGCAAACATACTAAAACAAGACGCGCTTAGCATAGGAGCCGAGCTTGTAACGCATAAAGATACGATTTTAAACGGCGAGAACTCAACTGCGCTTTTAATCGCAACCGATGCACAGATAAAAGAGCTTGCAAAAAAAGAAGCTGCGCAGGATTTTGGACTTAAAAATTTGGCTAAATTTTTAAAATCAAGCTTTAAAAAACCAATTAAACCCCAAATCATGGGTGTTGTGAATGTAAATGAAGATAGCTTTAACGCCCAAAGCAGAGTAGATACAAAAAGCGGTATAAAAAAGATAGAAGCAATGATAACAGAAGGTGCTGAGTATATCGATGTGGGCGCGGTTAGCTCGCGTCCGGGCAGTAAATACGTAGGCGCTGAAATCGAGTTTGAGCGACTTAAGGATATCGTGGCTGAAATTTACCGCCTAAATTTGCATGAAAAGGCGAAATTTAGCCTTGATAGCTTTGATGAATACTGCCTTGAATACGCCCTAAATCACGGCTTTAAGATGATAAATGATATCACGGCAGATACAAATTTAGCTAGCCTTGCCGTTAAGTACGGCGTGCAGTACTGCCTCATGCATATGCAAAACAGTCCTGAAAATATGCAAGACAGTCCGCATTATGATGATCTACTCGGCGAGATAGATAGCTTTTTCGCGGATAAAATCGCTAAAGTGCGCGAGCTGGGATGTGAAGATATCGTGCTTGATGTCGGTATCGGCTTTGGAAAAACTCCGCAAGATAATTTGCTTTTGATAAAGCATTTGGAGCATTTTTTGCACTTTGGCTTGCCTCTTTTGGTTGGCGCAAGCAGAAAGTCCGTCATAAATTTTTATAGCCCAAGCGAGGTTAGCAAGCGACTCCCGGGGAGTTTGTATCTGCATCAAAAAGCCTTTGAAAACGGTGCAAGCATAATAAGAACACACGATGTAAGCGAGCATGTGCAGATGTTTAAGATGGATGAAGCGATGAGAAATTTAAGCCTTTGGAGCCAAAATGGATAAAAAAGAGTATCTAAAAAGCGTTGATCTGCTAAATTTGTGGGCGAAGGCGTATTACGAAGATGATGCTCCGATCGCGACTGATGAGGAGTATGACGAGCTTTATCACAGAGTGCTTGAGTTTGAGCGTATGAACCCTGCTGAAATTTCGATGTTTTCACCGACTAAGCGAGTCGGCGGAGAGGTAAGCGAGGGCTTTGTAAAGGCTGATCACGTAGAGCGCATGTGGAGCATGGAGGATATATTTGACGAAGCAGAGCTGGTAGCTTGGCTAAACCGAGGCGATAAGCTCGGTCAAAAATTTGTTATCCAGCCTAAATTTGACGGAGCTAGTCTTAATCTTCTTTACGAAAACGGCGAGCTAAAACGCGCTATAACTCGCGGTAACGGCATAACTGGCGAAGATGTAACGACAAATGCAAGGGTGATTAAAAATATCCCGACAACTATCGCTTATAGCGGCAAGATCGAAATTCGCGGTGAAGTTGTAATCTCAAAGAGTGATTTTGACGAGATAAATTTAGCTCGCATGCAAAGAGGCGAAACCCAGCTTGCAAATCCTAGAAACGCAGCCTCAGGTAGTCTAAGGCAGCTTGATAGCAAGATAACGGCGAGCAGACGGCTTCAGTTTCGTCCGTGGGGGTATGGTGCTCAAAATTTAGGGCTTAAAAACTACTCTGAGATCATGGAGTTTATCTATTCGCTTGGCTTTGAGCGCGAGGAGTTTTTTAAAATTTGCCTTAATCTTGAAGAGATAAAAACCGCTTACAGTGAGCTTCTAAATTTGCGTGAAAATAAGCCATTTATGATGGATGGAATGGTCGTAAGAGTTGATAATGTAGCGTTTTCAAACGAGCTTGGATACACCGAAAAATTCCCGAAATTTATGGTCGCTTATAAATTTCCTGCGATTGAAAAGACGACAAGGCTTGTTGATGTGGCGCTTCAGGTGGGAAGAAGCGGTGTCGTAACTCCCGTAGGCGTGCTTGATGAGGTAAATATCGACGGCGTTAAGGTTAAATCAGCCACTCTTCATAACTTCGATGAGATTAAGCGCCTTGGCGTTATGAAAGGTGATTTTATAAGCATTATCCGCTCAGGCGATGTGATACCAAAGATAACGGGAGTCTTTAAAGAGCGCAGAAACGGCTGCGAAACGCCGATAGAGCGTCCGCATAACTGCCCGGTTTGCGGTACTATGCTGCTTGATGAAGGGGTTTTTATCAAGTGTCAAAATTTAGAGTGCAAGGCACGCGTCATAAACTCACTCATCCACTACGCTTCAAAGCGCTGTCTAAATATCGACGGGCTTGGCGAAGCTATCGTAAATCAGCTGTTTGAGGCGGGTTTTGTAAATAAAATAGCCGATATATACAGGCTTAGCGCAAATGAATTATCAAGTCTTGAGGGCTTTAAGGATAAGAAAATTTCAAATTTGCTAAATGCTATTAATATCGCGCGCACTCCGAATCTGCATAGCTTCATAACCGGTCTTGGTATCGAGCATATCGGAGAGGTTGCGGCTAAGAAGATAGCAAGACAGTTTGGCGACAAGTGGCTAGAACTTAGCTATGAGGAGCTTATGAGCATTGACGGTTTTGGTGACGCGATGGCTGAGAGCTATGTGGAGTTTATGCAGGTAAATAGAGAAAATTTAGCCCAGCTTTTAAGCTTCGTAACTCCGAAATTTGAGAAATTTGAAGTTAAACAAAGCGATATAAGCGGCAAAATCTTTGTGATAACGGGCACACTTAGTAAGGGCAGGGATGAATTTAAGGCTATTTTAGAGGCTCACGGCGCTAAGGTTTCAGGCTCGGTTTCTAAAAAGACGGATTTTGTTTTGGCTGGAAGTGAAGCCGGAAGTAAGCTTGATAAGGCGCGCGAACTTGGCGTTAGAGTGATAAGCGAAGAAGAACTTGTGGAGATGCTTTGAGGTTAAATTTGGCTGTTTTTAGGGGTTGTGATGAGGTTTGATCTGTTTGTGGCACAAAGGCTTGATATCAGCAGAAACAAGGCTAGCGAGCTCATAAAATCGGGTAAAATTTTACTAAACGGCGAAGTTGAGACAAAGCCAAATAAAGAAGCTGGCGAAGATGACAAGATAAATTTGCTTGAAGAGGTTTATGTCGGACGAGGAGCGCTTAAGTTAAAGAGCTTTTTAGAACATTATAAGCTTGATTTAAAGGGCAAAACAGCTCTTGATATCGGTAGTAGTACAGGTGGATTCGTGCAAATTTTGCTTAAAGAGGGCGCAAGTAGAGTAACCGCGCTTGATGTGGGCAATAGCCAGCTTGATGAGAGCTTAAAAAGCGATAGTAGGGTCGAGGTAAAAGAAGATACCGACATAAGAGAGTTTGCTCGCGAGGCGAAATTTGAAGATGAAAGTATGAAATTTGATGTAGTAACCTGCGATGTGAGCTTCATCTCAGCAACTCAGATACTGGCTGATATTTTTAGAGTCGCAAAAAAGGATATAATAATACTCTTTAAGCCCCAGTTTGAAGTAGGGCGCGAGGCTAAACGCAACAAAAAAGGCGTCGTAACCGATGCTAAAGCGGTGTCGCAAGCAAGGGCTAAATTTGAGCTTGCGGCTGCAAATTTGGGCTTAGTGTTAAGAGCATGCCAGCAGTGCGAGATAAGAGGAAAGGAAGGAAATGCCGAATTTTTCTACTCTTTTAACAAAGTCTGATATAACGGCTGTTGCGATCGGGCATTTTGATGGAGTTCATCGCGGACATAGGCAGCTTTTGGATCGTTTGGGCGAATTTGGCGGACTAGTTGTTATAGATAAGGATAAAGCCAATCTTACTCCAAAGCTTAAACGCGCTGAATACTCGAGATATCCTTGCTTTTTATATAATTTTGCAGACATAAAAGGCTTGAGCGGACCTGAATTTATCGATCTTTTAAAAAGAGATTTTAAAAATTTAAAAAAGATAGTCGTGGGATTTGATTTTAGATTTGGGCGAAACAGAGCGTGGGACAAGTATGATTTAAAGCGAATTTTTGACGGGCAAGTTGATATCGTGCAAGAATATTGTTTTGACGGGATGGGTGTGCATAGCTCGGCTATTAGAGAATTTATAAAACAGGGAAAAATTTATGAGGCAAATCACCTACTGGGACGCGAATACTCAATCGAAGGCGATGTGATCAAAGGTCAAGGAATAGGGCAAAAAGAGCTTGTGCCGACTCTAAATTTGGATGTAAAAAACTATCTTTTGCCTATCGAGGGCGTTTATGCAACGCGCACAAGAATCGGCTATAATACCTATGGCTCGGTAACTTTTATCGGCAATCGCTTAAGCACGGATGGCAAATTTAGCGTAGAAACTCACGTGATAAACGAAAACATACCAAGTGCCAGCCATGTAGCGGTATGCTTTATCAAGCGACTTCGCGGCAATATGAAATTTAGAAATTTAAGCGAGCTAAAAGAGCAGATCAGGCTTGATATCAAGCAGGCTTCGCAGTTTGTGGGAACTTGTGATCTATATATAGACGATAAGATGGTAGTTGGAAGCAGGGCGTAAGATGAGAGATGAAATTTTTAAAGAGCCGATAAAAAAGCAGTTTGAATTTGACGCTGCAGTGGCTAGTGTCTTTGATGATATGATAAACCGCTCGGTGCCACACTATGATATCGCGCAAGGTCTTATCGTGGAATTTCTTGTAAAGACTTTGAAAAAGCAGGCTTGCGTGATCGATCTTGGCTGCTCTACGGCTTCCACGCTACTTAGGCTTTATGAGGCAAGAAGTGATCTAAATTTGCGCGGCATAGATAACGCAGCCGCCATGCTTGAAAACGCAAACGCAAAGATAAGAGCGTATGGAGCTAACATAAGCCTTGAGCTTGCCGATATATTAGAGTGCGATTTAGGTGTGCAAGATGCGGTGCTGATGAACTATACTTTGCAGTTTATCCGCCCTATAAAAAGACAGGAATTCGTGGGCAAAATTTATGAGAGCCTAAATGAAAACGGAATTTTCGTCTTTAGCGAAAAGATGATATTTGAAGATAAGACATTAAGTAAAAATATCATCGAAATTTACGAAAACTACAAGCTAAATCAAGGGTATTCTAAATTCGAAATCGCTCAAAAGCGAGAAGCTCTTGAAAACGTGCTGATACCATACACTGAAGCCGAAAACAGAGAGCTTGCTTTAAATGCGGGATTTAAGAGTGTGGAGTGCTTGTTTAGATGGGCAAATTTCGCCACATTTATAGCATTTAAGTAGTATAAAAATTTCAAACTAATTTTAGTAATTAGCAAGTAAAATACCTCTTAAGAGTTGCGGTGCAACTATATTTATATAAGGCATTTTCATGCAAAGACGTGATTTTTTCAAATTTAGTGCGGTTGTCGGTGCGGCTAGTTTTGCGCCTAATGTTGTTTTAGCTAATAGTGAGGCGATTAAGACGCCTAACAAAAATAGAATTTTTGACGTTAGCTTAAAGCATAGTTTAAAAGAGCAGGGTAAGCTTAGCAGGCTTTGGGTTCCGCTTCTTGTCGGTAACGAATATCAGCAGCTTGTAAGCAACTATGATGTATCGACAAACGCAAAAGAACACTATATCTCAGATCTTGTGATACCTACGCTTTATGCGGGATTTGGCGAAGATGAAAAAGATGCGAATTTAGAGCTTAAATTTCGTGTCCGGACACAGGAGAGAAATACTGATTTTAGCAAGGTAAATTTCAACGAAAACGAAAAACTTAGCCCTGAGATAGAGTTTTTCTTAAAACCTACTAAACAAATCCCAAATACAGGCATAGTAAAGCAAAAAGCCGAAGAGATCGTAAAAGGCATAAAGGGCGATCTTGAAAAGGCAAAAGCTATATACACTTGGGTGGCAAATACTATGGAGCGGGATAACAGCGTCATAGGATGCGGTCTAGGAGATGTAAAAGCGATACTTGAAAGCGGAAAGCTCGTGGGCAAATGCACCGATATAAACTCCGTTTTCGTAGGGCTTTGCAGGGCGGTTGGCATACCTGCTAGAGAGCTCTTTGGCATAAGAGTCGGTCAAAGCAGATTTTCAAACGAGATGGGCAAGGCGGATGAAAACGGACTTGCTAAAATTTCAGGCGGACAGCATTGTAGAGCGGAATTTTATCTTAAAGGATACGGCTGGATACCCGTAGATCCTGCCGATGTTACTAAAGTGCGTCTAGGTGAAAAGCTAAGCAATAGCGATGAGAAATTAAACAAAATTCGCGAATATCTCTTTGGTAACTGGGAGATGTGCTGGGTAGGCTTTAACTACGGACGCGACTTCATCTTGAAGCCCGAGCCTGAGCAAATCCCGCTAAATAACTTCGGCTATCCGTATGCGGAAACTGACGGAAATACGGCAAATTATTATTCGCCACAAGATTTTAGCTACGACTATACCGCACAAGAGTTAAAAGCTTGAGAAGTGTGTTTTTAGCCATCGCTTCGATAATAAGTGCTTTTGCGGCTACACTTTGCTGCTTGCCGGCACTTGTTTTTTTGATATTTGGATCTACATTTACTCTTTTTGGTTTTGCCGAGCAGCTAAGCGAATTTAGAGGGATTTTAAGTATTCTTGCCCTTGTTTGCTTGGCTCTTTCTATATTTTATTTTTTTAAAAAAGATAGAAGTTGCTCGCTTAAAAAAACAGGCAAAAAATGGCTTTTGATATATGTTTTTTTAGCTGTTTTTGTGTTTATTTTGCTATCATATCCTGAAGTTTTGGGGGCTATCTATGCGTAAATTTATCGCTCTTATCTTTCTTTGCGCTTTTTCGTTTGCCGATCAAAAAGTTGTTATTTTGGTTGAGGAGATGCACTGTCCGCTTTGTACGGCTATGGTTAGAAAAGCGCTATTAAAAGTAGATGGCGTAAAAGAGGTAAAGGCTAGTTTGCGCGATAAGACGGCAGTTGTTAAAACGCTTAAAGATATAAGCGAGCAACAACTCTTAGACGCGGTAGCAACCACAGGCTATAAAGGTAAGATAATAAACAACTTAAAGGAGTAGAAATGCAAAAAAATGACGTTATGAGCGACTTTAAAAAGCTTTGCGAAATTCCTCATTGTAGCTATGAGACAGAACAGATGAGAGAATTCTTGGTAGAATTTGCCAAATCTCAAGGCTTTAATGTAGATGTGGACGAGCTTGGAAATATACACGCTCACAAAGGAAATCCTAAAATTTGCCTTCAAAGCCACTATGATATGGTTTGCGTAGGTGCTGCTCCAAAGCTAGAGCTTATCGAAGAAAACGGGATTTTAAGAGCTAAAAACTCAACTTTAGGTGCAGATAACGGCATAGGCGTAGCCATGATGATGGGTGCGATGAGAGAGTTTGCGAATTTAGAGTGTCTGTTTACAAATGATGAAGAGGTTGGGCTTGTAGGCGCAAACGGATTTAAAAGTAAGATTATCGCTCCAAATTTGTTAAATTTAGACAGCGAAGAAGATGATCGTGTGACTTTAGGCTGCGCAGGCGGTATAAACGTAAGCGCAAAGGTAAGCGATGAAAAAGTTAAAAAAAGCGGAAAAGTTTATGAAGTAAGCGTTACCGGACTTCCGGGTGGTCACTCGGGTAATGAAATTCATAAAAACATCCCAAGCTCCATAAAGATAATCGGCAAATTTTTAGCCGAAAACGGTTGTGAGCTGATCAGCCTTGACTTTGGCGAAAGAAGCAACTCTATCCCTGCAAATGCAAGATGTAAGGTGCTTTGCGCGCAAGAGCTAAAATCAGACGGCCTTGTAGAAGTAGTTGCTCTTAATGAAGATAGTGCCGAGGTGCTGGCTCACAGCGGTAAAATTTTAGCCCTTATCAACTCATTCCCGCAAGGCGTAAGAAGCTATAATGTCGAGCTAAATATGGTAAATAACAGCATAAATCTCTCAACCGTCAAGCAAAAAGATGGCTTGGTGGAATTTGACTTCTTCGGAAGAGCTATGACTAGAGAAGGGCTTGATATCGTAGGTTTTGAGACTAAGACTTTAGCTGATGCTCTTGGCTTTGACGTTAGCGTAAGGGACCGCTCGGCTAACTGGAGTCCGTCGATTAGCGAGTTTAGCGAAGTAGTGCTTGAAGAGCTTAAGAAATTTAAGCCTGAAGCTAAATTTTCAGCCGTTCATGCCGGACTTGAATGCGGAATTTTAGTAAGCAAGCAACCGAGCCTTGAAGCTTGCTCTATCGGACCGAACATCCACTCGCCTCACTCGGTAAACGAGCACTGCGAGATAGAGTCGGTTGAGATGATGGATAAGGTCGTTAGAAATATAGTTGCACGTATGCAGTAGATTTTTGCATATTAATTAATAATTTTAAGTGCAAATCAGTCATGATATGGTTTGATTTGCACTCCTTAAATTTTAAATTCTCTTATCCTTGCTTTTACAAAGCTCACTCATAAAGCACTCTTCACACTTTGGTTTAACCGCTTTGCAGGTATATCGGCCAAATAAGACCATAGCTTGATGAAGTATATTTAGATCAGTTTTAAAAGCCTTGGTTAGATCTATTTCTACGGCTTCAGGAGTCTTAGCGCTGCTTAAACCAAGTCTATGAGAGACTCTAAATACATGGGTGTCCACAGCCATTAAATTTTCGCCGTTATGCTCTATAAGTACTACATGAGCGGTCTTTTGTCCGACTCCGGCAAGACTTACCAGATCTTTTTCGTTTAATGGAATCTCTCCGCCGAAATTTTCCATAACACTTTTTGCCATTTTGATTAAATTTTCAGCCTTGTTGTTAAAGAAGCTGCAACTTTGTATCAGCATCTTTACGCTCGCCAAATTTGCATTTGCCATTGAATTTATATCGGGATATGCCTTAAAAAGCTCAGGTGTTATTAGATTTACTCTCTTGTCGGTGCATTGTGCAGATAGCATCACACATACTATGAGTTCATATAGGTTTCTAAACTGAAGTTCGCTTCTTGCGTTTTCAAAATTTGCTAAAAATTTATTTTTTATATTTTGTATATCTTTTTTCGTTCTCAATGATATTACTCAGCCTTTTTAGTTTAAAATTTCAATGAATTATAACCTATTCTTAACAACTTTCTTGGTATAATCGAGCGTAAATTTTTTTAAAAGGATTCGCATGATGAATAAGGTTTTGTTTGGAGCTTTGAGTTTAGCGGCTGCTATGAGCCTAAATGCAGCTGTTTATGCAACTGTTGATGGTATGAATATAGAAGAAAAAGATGTGCAACTTACACTTGGTGCTATGCCTGGAGTAACTATTGAACAACTTCCTAAAGATACTCAAAAAAAGGTAATAGACGAGACTATAGCTAGAAAGCTTCTTACTAAAGAGGCTAAAAAAAGCGGAATAGAGAAAGATAGCGAATATAAAAATGCTATAGAGACTTTAAAAGACAATGTAGCGCTAGATGTTTGGATGAGAAAAATTTTTAACGATATTAAAGTAAGCGAAAAAGATGTGAAGGATTTTTACGATAAAAATAAAGATCAATTTGCAGAGCCTGCACAAGCTAAAGCTAAACATATTTTAGTATCTGCTGAAAAAGATGCAGTTGATATAATAAATCAGCTAAAAGGTCTAAAAGGAGATGCTTTAGTTAAAAAATTTGAAGAGATAGCCAAAGCTAAATCAATAGATCCCGGTTCAGGCGCTAACGGCGGTGAGCTAGGCTGGTTTGGTCAATCTCAAATGGTAAAACCATTCGCAGATGCTGCTTTTGCACTTAAGAAAGGTGAAATTACAACAAAACCTGTTCAAACACAGTTTGGTTATCACGTAATATTTAAAGAGGACTCTAAAAATGCAGGAACAGCTACTCTTAATGAGGTTAAAGGCCACATCGAGAGTAATTTAAAAATGGAAAAATTTAGAGACGAGATGAAAAAACGTGGCGATGATCTTCGCGCTAAAGCAAAAGTTGAATATAAATAATTAAAAAGAGGTGCAAAATGGGTGTTTTGGATATCGTAAAGCCAGGAGTTTTGGTAGGAGATGATGTTAATAAACTTTATGAATATGCTAAAAGCGAAGGGTTTGCGATCCCTGCGGTAAATGTTGTAGGAAGTAATTCGGTAAATGCAGTATTAGAAGCCGCAAAGACAGCTAAAGCACCTGTTATTATTCAGTTTTCAAACGGTGGAGCCGGATTTTATGCTGGTAAGGCCTGTGAAAATGCAGCCGTTCTTGGAGCGGTTGCAGGAGCGCAACATGTGCATTTATTGGCTAAGCATTACGGTGTGCCTGTAATCCTTCATACTGATCATGCCGCAAAAAAATTGCTCCCATGGATAGATGAACTTATTAAATTTAGCCGTGAATATAAGAAATTTCACGGCAAACCACTTTTTAGCTCTCATATGCTTGATCTTAGCGAAGAGAGTTTAGAAGAAAATATCTCAATTTGCGAAAAATACTTAAAAGAGCTTAGCGAACTAGGAATTAGTCTAGAAATCGAGCTTGGAGTAACCGGCGGGGAAGAAGACGGTGTCGATAATACTGGCGTAGATAATGCTCTTTTATACACACAACCTGAAGATGTGGCTCTTGCTTACGAAAGACTTGGCAAGATAAGCGATAAATTTAGCATTGCGGCCAGCTTTGGTAATGTTCATGGAGTTTATAAGCCAGGAAATGTGGTGTTAAGACCTGAAATATTAAAAAATTCTCAGGAATTTGTTAGTAAAAAATTTAACACAACTTGCAAAAAACCTGTAAATTTCGTATTTCACGGTGGAAGTGGAAGTGAGTTAAAAGATATTAAAGATGCTGTTAGCTACGGTGTAATTAAGATGAACATAGATACCGATACTCAGTGGGCGTTTTGGGATGGAGTGAGGGAATATGAACTAAAAAATAGAGCCTATTTGCAAGGTCAAATAGGAAATCCTGAAGGTGATGATAAACCTAATAAAAAATATTATGATCCTAGAAAATGGCTAAGAGGCGGAGAAGAGTCTATGGTGAAACGCCTACTTACAGCATTTGAGGATTTAAACTGCTTGAATAGAAATTAAGGTTGTATATGGGTTTAAAAAACGATACCTTAGCCGAACTTGCTCTGCCTGAAGCGCAGAATAGAAAGTCGGCTCTGGTATATTTAAAAATAGTATTTTTGCCGATTGCTATATATGTTATTGTTCTTCTTGGTTATTTTAAAGTTATAGATTTTAAAGTGGGTCTTCATACTGTCATAATGATGGGTATAATACTTTTTATCGCTTTGATTTTTGCTAAAAACAGCGCCGAGCTTGCCTATTGTCACTTTGAGCAAAGTGGAGCTGATTTTAAGAGAAATTTAAAAGAGTATATTATCAAACATCTCTTGGTGATCGGAAAAGATACGAAGTCAAACGCTAGTTTCGATGATTTTGTAGAGTATTATACTAGAAATTTAAGAAATGAAAATTTTGCTTCAGTGGGTGCTGGCATCTTTCCTATGTTTGGAATTTTGGGAACATTTATAAGTATAGCTTTATCTATGCCTGAGTTTAACTCATCAAATACTATTGGGCTTGAAAAAGAGATTTCAATGCTTTTAAGTGGCGTTGCTACCGCATTTTATGTCTCAATTTACGGAATATTCTTAGCTCTTTGGTGGATATTTTTTGAAAAATACGGAATGAGTCGTTTTGAAATTTTAGTTAGAAGACAAAAGAATTCTACAAGTTCGTTTTTTTGGACTAAAGAAGAGATTGATAGAAGATTTTTGCAAGAAAATTTAAGCCATTTTGAAAAGATAGGTGTAATATTTGAGCATGTAAGCAATCAAGAATTTTTTGCAGAACTTAATAAGACTATAGATAATAAATTTAAAGTATTTAGCGATATTGTAAAAACAGAGGGAGATGCTGTAAAACTTAGCAGCGAACATATAAAACAGACCATGACAGCCCTTTTAAAATCCTCAAAAGATCAAAGGGATCTAGTTAAAATTCATGCCGAAATTTTAAATGTTATCAACAAATTTAATATCAATATCAAAGATATGCAGATGAAATTTTCAGAGCAGTATAATAAGCTTTATGATGTAGGAAATGAGCGCATATTAAAGCTTGAAAAAAGCGTTATAGATTTAGAAAATAATATTAAAAATTTCAACACCTCACTTAATACTTTTAGCGATGAGATATTGGAAAAACAAAAACAAGCTATGGATGGATTTAAGACTAGCCTAATAGAAGGAATGAGTGCTTTTAAAGAGGCTTTTAATGAAGAAAATATAGCCTATGATGACAATATAAATCTTATTAATGAGCTAAAACAGGATATTGACGAGCTTGATAAAGAAGCAAGTGAGATCTTGCAAACAATAGAAAAAGCAAGCATGTTAAATGAAGATAAGAAATAGCGAACAAAACGGAGATCAGACCTTTTGGGTATCTTATGCCGATTTAATGGCTGGGCTTATGTTTGTCTTTATGCTTATAATAGGAGCAGTTGTCGTTAAATATGTTTTAACCCAAAGCGATCTGATAAAACTTCAGTCAAATTTAAAAGAACAAGAGAGAAATATCACAATATCTCAAAATGAACTAAAACAACAAGAGAAGATAATACAAGAAATTTTTGTAAATTTAAATGCCGCAAAGAGTGAAAACAGAGAGCTTGTAGATATAAATCAGATAGTAAAAGAGCAGCTAGAAGCCACAAAGGCTCAAAAAGATAAACTCGAAAGTATAACCTCTTCCTATGAAAATAGGCTTGATGATGCAAATAAGACTATTTTAGATCTAAGTCTTGAACTTTCTAAAACATTGCAAACCCTAAATCAAAAAGAGATACAGATAAATGAGTTGTTGTCAAATTTAAAACTAGAAAATTCCAGATACTTTGCCTTGGAGTCTGATTATAACGATACTAAAAACAAGATAAAAAATATTAGCTTACTTCGCTCAAATGTAATATCGAATTTAAAAGATAAGCTTGGAAGTAAGGTAAATATAGATCCGGCATCCGGTGTAGTCGCACTTCCTGACTCTATACTTTTTGATACCGGCTCATACAAATTAAAAGAGAGCTCTAAAGAGCATCTAAAAGAGATATTGCAGAACTATTTTGAAGCTATTTTAAATAGTGAAGAGATATTAAAACATATAGATAAAATCGTTATAGAAGGACATACAAATTCTATAGGCAGCTATTTATATAACCTTGATCTATCTCAAAAAAGAGCTTATGAAGTGCTTCAGTTTATCTATTCTTGGAATAAAGATAAGAGACTTGAAGAGTATCTGATGGCAAGCGGGCGTAGTTTTAGCGATCTTGTTATTAAAGATGGTATGGAAGATGTCGAAGCTTCAAAAAGAATTGAGATTAAAATTTCATTTTCGGACAAAGAGGCTATGCAAGAGATAGAGAAGTTTTTGGAGCAACAAAATAGAAAATATTCACAAAATTAGCTTTAAGGGACTTCATTTTTATCTGCTTCGCGATGATCTGATAGGCGGAGAATTTAATGGAAATAAGGCCAGAAAACTTGAGTATTTTTTAAAAGCCGACTTAAGAGGTATCAAGAGAGTCGTAAGCTATGGTTCTAGCCAATCAAATGCGATGTATAGCTTAAGTTTATTTGCTAAAATAAAGGGGCTTGAGTTTTATTATGTGGTTTCAAGCTTAAACTCAAATTTAGCCGATAATCCGATCGGAAATTTTAAATTAGCACTTGAAAACGGAATGCAAATTTTTATAGATAAAGATCGAGAACAAAAGGCAAGAGAGCTAGCAAGTAGCAAAGACTCTTTGCTTATAAACGAAGGAGTGTGGCAAAAAGAGGCCGAAATGGGCTTTATCTCTCAAGCCAAAGAGATTGAGTCTTGGGCCAATAAACACTCTAAAATTTTTGATATTTTTTTGCCATCTGGCACCGGAACTAGTGCAGCATTTTTAGCTAAGCATATTAAATTTGATGTATTTACTTGTCCTTGTGTAGGAGACGTAAAATACCTAAAAAGCGAGATTTTGGCTCTAGATGCTAATTCAAAGGTTGAAATTTTAAATCCTCATAAAAAATATCACTATGGGGATTTAAAATTTGAGCTTTATGAAATTTGGCAAGAAATTTTAAAAGAAACAGGCATAGAGTTTGATCTAATCTATGATCCTGTAGGGCTTTTGACACTTTTTGCAAATTTGGATAGATTTAAAAATGAAATTTTATATATCCATCAAGGTGGAATTTTAGGTAATATTAGTCAAAAAATAAGATATGAAAGAAAGATAAAAATGAGGGAGATAAGATGAAATTTTTACTTACAACAGATACTGATTTTAGAGAGAAATTTGATAAGCTGGTAAATAGGTCTAATATGGATATGAGTCATGTTATGCCGGTGGTTTCTGGAATTTTAAATGATGTTAAAAAAGAAGGAGACAGGGCGCTTTTTGAGCAGATTTCTAAATTTGATCGCTGGAATCCTAACGAAAGTAACTTTAAAATAAGTCCAGTAGATATGCAAAACGCTTATGATAATATTGACGATTCGCTAAGAGCGGCGTTAAACTTAGCCTATGATCGCATTAAGGCTTATCATGAAAAAAGCATACCTAAGACTTGGACCAAAAGAGATAGTGTCGATGTGCTTCTTGGCGCAAAATACACCCCTATTGATAGGGCCGGGCTCTACATCCCTGGTGGCAAGGCAGCATATCCTAGCTCGCTTCTTATGAATGCAATTCCTGCTATAGTAGCTGGCGTAAAAGAGATAGTTGTTTGCACTCCTGCAGTTGAAGGAAAAGTAAACAAGCTACTTTTGGCAGCTATGCACGTATGCGGTATAAAAGAGGCATTTAAAGTAGGCGGTGCGAGCGCTGTTGCGGCTATGGCGTATGGCACAAATTTAATTAAAAAAGTAGATGTAATCACAGGGCCTGGTAATATCTATGTGGCAACTGCTAAAAAGCTTGTATATGGAGATGTCAATATAGATATGATAGCTGGACCAAGCGAGATAGGCGTAATAGCAGATGAGAGCGCAAATGCTCGCCATATAGCTATAGACATGCTATCTCAGGCCGAACATGATGAGCTTGCAAGTGCATTTTTAATTACTCCAAATCAAGCTTTTGCAACCAAGGTTCAAGAGCATATAAATGGGGAATTAAAGAGTCTTGAAAGGCGCGAAATAGCTGGAGCAAGTATAAAAAATAAAAGTGCAATAATAGTAGCAAAAGATATAAACGAGTGTGTGTCTCTTATGAATGAGCTTGCGGTAGAGCACTTGGAAATTGCTACAAATAATGCTCTTGAGATTATGAATGATATTAAGCATGCAGGGGCTATATTTTTAGGGCACTTTACTCCTGAAGCCATGGGGGATTATCTGGCTGGACCAAACCATACTCTTCCTACGGGTGGAAGTGCTAGATTTTACTCTCCTCTTGGGGTTGAAAATTTTATGAAAAAAACTTCTATTATCTCTGTTGGATCTAAAGGCATAAGCGAATTAGGGCTTGCCTGCATGAGGTTTGCGGAAGCAGAGGGACTGACAGCTCATAAGCGCTCTGTGGAAGTAAGGTATAATGAGATAAAAGGTTCTTGTATATAAGAAATTTATAAGATAATTTGTATAATGTGCAAAATTTAAAGGAATTTGATATGAAACTAGCAGGATACAGTGCAAATTTAAACAATCACTATCTCGAACAGGCTAAAAATAGTAGCGATAAAGCGTTAAAGAATATAGCTGCCGAGCGTTCTATAAGTGGCATAGATAGTGCTAATTTAATAATAGCTGATAATTTAAAAACTCAAAGCTCTGTACTAGAGCAGGGTATTGCAAATGCAAATGACGCTATAGCGATGCTTCAAATCGCGGATAGCACTCTTGCAAATATCACAAAGAGCGCAGATAGGATAAACGAGCTATCCGTGTCTTTTAATAATGCCGCTTTAAATAGCGACCAAAGAAGAATGATAAGAAGTGAGGCTACAGCTTTAGTAAAATCTATGAACGATAGTCTTTCTCAAGCAAGCTTTAACGGAAAGAATATCTTTAGTGGTGAGATGAACTTTTTAACTGAAAACGGCATGCAAGGGCTAAATTTATCATCCATTAACTCATCTGATATTGATGTGGCTAATCAAGATAGCATACATAAATTTATATCCAATGTAAATTCACTACGCGCAGAGATTGGATCAATTCAAAACGCAATGATTTCTGGCATAAATTCTAGTTTAACTAAAAATGTAGCGCTTAAATCAAGTGAAAATAATATGCTAAATAATGATATGGCTAAAAATATAAATGACCTAAATAGCAATAATTTAAAACTAAATGCGTCCATTATGGCTCAAGCGCATAACAACGTAAATTTACAAAATCAAGTCACTAGACTGCTTGGATAGAATTAAATTTTTATGGAGAGATACACTCTCCTTTCTTAATTTTTTATTCTTAAAAATATTAAAATTAAACAATTTTTTAATTTTAAATGAATATAATCTTTTTTTAATTATAATTTAGTAATATTTTTTAAGGAATAATGAATGGCAAAATTTAAATATACTTTTACTGTATGTTTAACTATTTTATTGGCAGGTTGTGGTGGTGTAGCATTTTTACCAAAGCCATTGGCGCAAGATGCAAGAGGTATTGCGCTTGTGGATGGTACTCCGTATAATTGTAAGACGCTTGGCGAAATAGAAGGTAGTGATGAAGTTGCAGGACGAGTTGGTGCAACTTATAATACTTTAAGAAAAGGTGCCTATAACGATCTTAGAAATGAAGCAGTTGCAGTTGCTGGTAATGGCAAGCGAATAACACTTAGAATTTTGAATGAGGTCGCAATTTGTGGATACGGGAATAGTCTTTATTATTGTGATAAGGCAAATTTACCAATCCATAGTTTTAAAATTAAAGCACAAATTTTTGAGTGCGGAGAGAAGTAAAATATAATAGGGATGGAAGATTATTGTAATCGCCATCCCTTTTGAGCTTTATTCTACTTCGGCGTCTATTACGTCGTCATCTTTCTTTTTATTTTTAGAAGTTGCATCAGCATTTGCATTAGCGTTATCATCTTTTTTATACATAGCTTCCGCTAGTTTATGGCTTGCCTCGCTTAGAGCTTTTACTTTTGCATCTATCTGTTCTTTTGAAGCACTCTCATCTTTTAAAGTCTCTTTTAGCTCGTTTAGAGCTTTTTCTATATTAGCCTTATCGTCAGCAGGAATCTTGTCCCCTAGCTCACTTAGGCTCTTTTCTGTTTGATGTGCCAAGCTGTCCGCTTGATTTCTAGCTTCCACAGCTTCTTTACGTTTTTTATCATCTTCTTTATGAAGCTCAGCATCTTTTACCATCTTGTTTATCTCGTCATCGCTTAGACCGCTTGAGCCTGAGATAGTGATGTTTTGCGCTTTGCCTGTTGCCTTATCTTTTGCGGAAACAGTTAAAATTCCGTTTGCATCTATGTCAAATTCTACCTCTATTTGAGGTACTCCGCGAGGTGCTGGCGGGATGCCCTCTAGATTAAATTGACCCAGTGATTTATTGTCTCTAGCGAAGTCTCTTTCGCCTTGTAATACATGTATTGTAACCGCGCTTTGATTATCTTCTGCAGTTGAGAACACTTGGTTTTTCTTAACAGGTATGGTTGTGCCTTTTTCTATAATTTTTGTCATCACGCCGCCAAGTGTTTCGATACCAAGGCTTAGCGGAGTAACGTCAAGAAGCAATACGTCTTTTACGTCGCCTTTGATAACCGCACCTTGTATCGCCGCACCTATGGCAACCACTTCATCAGGATTTACGGATTTATTTAGCTCTTTGCCGAAAGCCTTTTTAACCTCTTCTTGAACTAACGGCACGCGCGTAGAACCACCAACCATAACGATCTCTTTTACCTCAGATTTATCTAGCCCTGCCTCTTTTACAACCTCGTTTATCTTAGATATGGTCTCTCCTACCAAATCTTCTATCATAGACTCAAATTTTGCACGAGTTAGCTTTTTAACAAGGTGCTTAGGACCTGTCGCATCAGCCGTGATAAATGGTAAATTTATCTCTGTTTCTTGAGCGGAGCTAAGCTCTTTTTTGGCGTTTTCTGCAGCTTCTTTTAGTCTTTGAAGCGCCATTACATCGCCTTTTAGATCGATTCCGTTTTCTTTTTTGAACTCGTCAGCCAACCAATCTATCAAGCGATTATCAAAGTCATCGCCTCCCAAGAACGCATTACCGCCTGTTGAAAGAACCTCTACTACATTATCTCCAGTTTCAAGAACGGTTACGTCAAAAGTACCGCCACCAAGGTCGTATACTACTATCTTTTCTGCTTCTTTCTTATCAAGTCCGTAGGCAAGAGCCGCTGCAGTTGGTTCGTTGATTATACGAAGTACGTTTAATCCGGCTATGGTTCCAGCCTCTTTGGTAGCCTTTCTTTGGCTATCGTTAAAGTACGCAGGCACTGTAATAACCGCATCTATAACCTTTTCGCCAAGGTAAGCTTCGGCATCCTCTTTTAACTTCATCAAAACTTTAGCCGAAATTTCTTGAGGAGTATATACCTTGCCGGCTATTTCGATAGCGCAGGCACCATTTCTATCAACTACATGATAAGGAAGCCTTGTTTTAGCCTCTTTTGCAGCATCTTCATTACTCATTAAGCCCATTATTCTTTTTATAGAATAAATTGTTTTCTCAGGGTTTGTAACCGCTTGACGTTTAGCGCTATCGCCTACTAAAACTTCACCTTTATCGGTAAAAGCGACAACAGAAGGAGTTGTGTTTTTGCCCTCTTTGTTTTGTATTACCTTACTCTCTCCTCGCTCGTAAACACTCACACAAGAGTTTGTTGTACCAAGGTCGATTCCTATAACTTTTCCCATTTTCTATCCTTTTGTTTAAATTTTATTTCTTAAATTTATTTAGCTATCGTAACCATGGCAGGGCGCAATACTCTGCCATTTATCATGTAGCCTTTTTGTATAACTTGCACTATCGCACCACTATCATGCCCATCGCTTTCTACTTGAAGCATTGCATTATGCACATTAGGATCAAATTCACAATCCGTACTAATGGCTGTTATCCCGTTTTTCTCGAAAGATTTTCTAAACTGATCTATTGTTATATTTATTCCATCTTTTATTTTTTGTGCAAATTCATCTCCTTCCGGATCAAAATTTACAGCCATCTCCAACGCATCAATTACAGGCAAGAGATCTCTGGCAAATTTCTCATTAGCGTAGTTTGCTAGGTCTATTTTCTCTTTTTCAAAGCGTTTTTTTATATTTTCAAAATCCGCATTGGCCCTATAATACTTATCTGTTAGCTCATCAATCTGTTTTTGCAGTTCAAGATTTTTTAAGCTATCACTGCCGAAGCTAATACTCTCGTCACTTCCTTCGGCAGGTATTAGATCTTCCGCTTTTATCTCTTCATTCATGCCACATCCTTTATTTGGTTAAAAAATTTTTCATAATCTGCATAAACACTGCCTGCGCATATCATCTTGGCTTCTTTATCAAGATAATTAACCTTGCATTTTATGCCTATAAAACTTTCTTCAAAAAGTGGAGAAAATGTCAAATTTGAAGCCATCAGATGTTCAAAGCTGGGATCTAAAATCATCCTAAATCTCTCGTCCTTAAACATATTAAAGGCTACACCCTCATTCTCCTGAAAGTAAATTTTCGTTCTCTTTAACTCCTTTATCTTATTTTTAAGCTCATTTAAACCAACTTGCATAGAGATCTGCTCAAGTTTGTTTAGGCTTGCTCCAATTAGATTGTTTAGAAATTTTTCAACCCTTGGATCAAATTTTAAGACAATCTCGTCATAGTTAAAATTTAAAATTAAAAATTTGTCGTTTACTCTCAAAATTTCTTCTAAATTTTGCTCTCTATCGCCATAAATCATGCAATAAATTTCCATGCTGTCAACAAGCATCTTTAAAAATCTCTCATTATGTATCAAAAATTCATCTTTGAAATTTAAGTGACTCTGCCAGTAAGCATTCATTGTCGATGTCGTAGGAATTCTGCCTCCACTGATGTGAAATTGTGTTATTGCACCTTCGTCAGATAGTTTTTTAAAATATACTCTGATCGTAGAAGCAGGAATTGATACTGACATACGAGAACCAAGCTCGCTAGAACCTATCGGAGAGTTATCGCTCAAATAGGCTTGAATGATTGATTCAAGTATTAAATCTCTTTTGCTTATTTTCATATATTAGCACTCTTTTATTTTAATTGCTAAGTGCATTATACAACATTGAGTGTATAAATGTCAAGTGATAAAATTAAAGAAAATTATTTAGATAATCTTAGTCTAATAGACTAAGCTATATTTTGTGGTTTTAATACAAATTTTATATAAATATATACGTAATTACGTATAAAATAATTTATTAAAAGTATAAATACTACTATTAAAATTATATTTTATCTATATTAATGCTATTTAAACAATATTTTATGTATATTTAATAATAAATATCGTATAATTATTAAATGGTAGAGATAAGCGATATTTTTAATTTATTGCATAATGCTGTTGAATCAAAAAATATGGGCAAGAAGATTTCTCAAGCTCAGATGGCTAAAAATCTTGGAATATCCATGAGAACATATCAAGATTGGAGACTTGGAGTATCTAAACCTCAAGCTGCTATTGCAGTATGTCAACTTTTATGCGAGCTTGATGATGAAGATTTGCTATATACGATAAAAAAGATAAAAAAACTTATAGGAAGAACTGATGGATAGATTAACACAAAAAGAGCGAGCAGCGCTTGAAGATGTTTTTACAGCTATTTATGCAGATAGAGAGTCTAAAATTAGTAGTTTTTATAGAGTTTTTTATAAAAAGATAATCCTAAATACTAAAAATTTTACTTCTAAGATAAATTATAAAGTTTTTAAATTTAAAAATATAAGTTTAAAAAGAAAGTAGTTTTAGGAAAAAAAATAAAGAGCCCTATTTAAAAGGGCTCGTGATTACTTATCTCTTAGATTTAGCTCAGCTATTAGTTTTGAGTATGCTGTATAATCTTTTTCTTTAAGATATTTTAAAAGACGTTTTCTGCGACCTACTAATTTAAGTAAGCCAAGGCGTGAGGAGAAGTCTTTTTTGTAAATTTTTAAATGCTCTGTAAGCTCCGCAATTCTTGCAGTAAGAAGAGCTATTTGAACCTCAGGCGAACCTGTATCGTTCTCTTTTCTAGCGAATTTCGCAACAATTTCTGCTTTTTTAGCCGAATCCAAAGCCATGATGACCTCCTGATTGGTGAAATTAAAAACCCGATTATATCATAAAATTTAAAAATTTAATCAAAATTGCTCAAATTTTAATTTTAATCAAATTTGCAGATAAAATTTTATAAAATACCAAGAAAACTACATAAGGAGAACTTTTTGCTTTTTACAAAAGCCAGTGAATACGCTATGCTATCACTTATCTATATTTCACAAAAGAGCTCTCCCGTGGATGTAGATACGATGTCAAACGAGCTTGGAATTTCAAAGAGCTTTTTGGCAAAAATTTTACAAAGTCTTGCAAAAGAAGGTGTTTTGATTTCGTTTAAGGGGGCAAACGGAGGATTTTTATTAGCTGATGTGCCTGAAAATATCAGTATAAAAAAAATTATTGAGAGCGCCGAAAAGAGAAAGACGGCAGTGTTTGAATGCTCTATATCTCATGATGATTGCCCTACTAATAAGGGTGCTATATGTCAAATTTGGTCTACTTTTAATGCCTTGCAGATTCAGCTTGATGATTTTTTAGATGCTATAAAACTATCAGATATTATTAAGAAGTAGTATTGGCTAAACAAAAGCGTAATATTTTAACACTGGTGGCACCTTTTTTAGAGCCTATTATTAGATTAAGGGGCTTGGTTATAGTAGCGGTTATAGTTGCTATACTTGCTATTATAATAGTACCTTTGCCACCGGCTATTCTTGACTTTTTTCTTGCGCTTTCGATATCTATTTCTGTGCTTATTATATTAATTTCGGTATATGTACCAAAACCTACCGATTTAAGCACCTTTCCTACGCTCATACTGATAATAACCCTTTTTAGATTATCGTTAAATATAGCTACTACTCGTATGATTTTAAGCGAGGGACACAATGGTCCGGATGCGGTAAGCGAGATAATATCAAGCTTTGGACAGTTTGTTGTAGGCGGAAACTATGTAATCGGGGTAATTGTATTTTGCATCTTGGTTATTATAAATTTTATGGTTGTAACTAAGGGATCAACCCGTGTTTCAGAGGTTCAAGCCCGCTTTACTCTTGATGCGATGCCCGGTAAGCAGATGGCGATAGATGCCGATCTAAACGCGGGATTGATTGATGAAAAAACCGCAAGAGAGCGCCGCGAAGCCATTATAGCGGAAGCAAATTTTTACGGTGCGATGGACGGTTCGTCTAAATTTATAAAAGGCGATGCGGTAGCCGGTATTATTATTACTATTATAAATATAGTTGGCGGATTTTTGATAGGCTCATTTCAGCATGGACTTGATATGACTAGCGCAGCTCAGATGTATACTATTTTAACTATAGGAGATGGGCTTGTTAGTCAAATTCCAGGCCTTATTACCTCTACTGCAACCGCTATAATCATTACAAGAGCGAGCAAGGATGAAGAGAATTTCGCAGAAGGTGTGCTAACTCAGCTTTTAAGCGAGTATAAAACTCTTTTGATAGTTGGATTTATACTTTTTGTCTTTGCCTTAGTGCCCGGGCTTCCAACTCTTTCGCTCGGGTTTATGGGGCTTTTGTTTTTAGGAATTGGCTATATAATGAAAGAGACGAAAGAGGGCAAATTGTTTACGACTCAAGCTAAAAAAACAGAAGAGCAAGTCCAAAATGAAGCAAAGGCTCAAGCTCAAAAAATTCCTAAAAAAAGCGATGAAGAGATAGCTAGAGAAGAAGAAGCCAAGATAAATGATATATTAAAACTTGAAATTTTAGAGCTTGATCTTGGGTATGGATTATTAAAACTAGCGGATAACGATCTGATAGAGAGAATTAGAGCGATGAGAAGAAATATCGCGACTCAGCTTGGATTTTTGATGCCAAAGATTAGAATTCGCGATAATTTGCAACTTCCTCCAAATGAGTATCGTTTCAAGCTTAAGGGCGTAGTGATAGGTCAGGGTGAAATTTATGCGGATAAATTTCTTGCCATGGACAGCGGACTGGTAAGCGATAGTATACAAGGAATAGCTACTAAAGAGCCTGCGTTTGGTCTTGATGCGTTATGGATAGACTCAAACGTAAAAGAAGATGCGATTTTAAGCGGATACACTATAGTTGATCCTGCAAGCGTAATTTCAACTCACATGAGTGAGCTTATAAAACAAAATGCAGCAGAGCTCCTTACTCGTCAAGAGGTTCAAAATCTGCTTGATAAACTTAAAAAAGATTATCCTATAATAGTTGAAGATACTTTAAGGATTGCTCCAATAGGGCTAGTCCAAAAGGTCTTAAAAATACTTTTAAAAGATAGCATTCCAATTAAGGATATGCTAAGTATCCTAGAGGCGCTTAGCGATATTGCCGAAGTGAGTAAAAATATGGATATGATAATAGAGCATGTTCGTGCAAGTCTTTCTCGCGTTATTACATCTTTATATGTTGACGAAAATGGACAGCTTAGATTTTATATCCTTGAGACAGCCTCCCAGCAAAAGCTTCTTGACGCCGTGCAGTATAAAGATGGCGTATATCATCTGATGATAAATGTGGCTCAAACTTCCGCTATCGTGCAGGCTCTTCGTGATGCAAGAACCAAGCGTCCGATATCAGAATATGGCCCAATGGTTCTTTGTGTAGAGCCAAGTTTGAGAAAATTTATAGCAGATATATGCACAAATTTTGGTATCGATATCGTGGTATTAAGCTTTGCTGAGGTATCTGCAAACACACCTTTTGAAACTGTCGGTACTATTGAAATTGAAAATTTATAAAGGAAAAATATGCAAATTTACCACTTGTCGCATACCGATTTAGACGGATATGGCGCACAAACAATAACAAATCACTATTTTAAAGATATAAAATTTTATAATTCAAATTATGGTAAAGAGATAGATGAAAAATTTAGTGAAATTTTATCAAATTTAGGCGATGAAAAATCCTTAATATTAATAACGGATCTAAATTTAACTCTTGCTCAATGTGAAGAGTTTGAAAAGTCTTTAGTGAGTAAAAATGCTAAACTTATACTGCTTGATCATCACCAAAGCGGAGCCGAATGCGCTAGCAAATTTGACTGGTATTTTCTGGATAGCTCAAGATGTGCCACAAAGATAACTCATGATTTTTTCTCCGCTATTTATGGAGTGGATGAGAGGCTTAAAAAATTTAGCGATGTAGTAAATGCTGTCGATATTTGGCTAAAAGACGATAAAGATTTTGAGATGGGTAAGGTTTGTCTAGGTCTTATAGCAAATGCAAAAGAGATAAACAAGGTGATGTTTGAGGAACAGAGCACCAAATATATGTTTTATCTGATTGAAAGGGCGCGCGAGTTTTTTAACGGTAAAAACGACTATATAGGGCTTGATGAGGCTGTTTTTAAATTTAAAAAAGATTTTTTTAGAAACCAAAAAGATGATACGCTAAGTAACCTAATATCGGATTATGTTGTAAATCTACTCACTAAAAACAGAGAGAGATTTGAGATAAAATATAATGAATTCAGAGGAATTTTAACTTATAATATCGGAAATACGTCCGTTATCGGAAACGACTTTTTGGTGGAGAATAACGATATTGACTTTTTTATCGATGTTACTAGCAAAAAAACGCTTAGTTTTCGTGCAAACGGAAAGGTTGACGTAAGCCAAATGGCTAAGAATTTAGTCGGCGGAGGCGGACATGTAAATGCCAGCGGAGGGATGTTTGCCGGCTTTAAAGATAGCTTTAATTATGAGAATATTAAGGCTCAGATGGTAGATCTGATAACTAAAAAAACTTTAGAAAAAGAACAAAAGGAGATATGATGATGAGGGAAGAAGAGCTAAGTATAGACGAGCTAAGCTATGAGCTTTCTGTGATGCTTGAGGGCATGCTTTATTATGCTGGAGTTAAAAAAGATAAGCTTCAAGATGCGGCAGAGACCTATATAGAGAGTATAGAGGAGGCTCTTGAGGGAAGCGATGCAGAGGGTGTTGACGAGGTGATAGAGGTGATAGAGTATATGAAGAAAAAACACTCTAAATTTTTTAAATAACGTCTTAAATTATGATAAAATCAGGGCTATGAAACAAATTTTACTTTTGATAATGATGCTATTTTTTTTAAACGGATGTATTTTTGTTAATGAGCGTGGAATATCTACTAATTATTACAATGACTGTAAAGAGTATTATGACGCCACCGGTACCTACCGCAAAGATTGTCCAAAAAATTTAATTGATTGGTCTAAATAAATGGTTGATTTGCAGAGCATTAGAGCTGTGAAATTGAAAGAGCTTGAAGGAAAGGCTTACGCACCCATTATAAAAGAGATTTCAGAGCTTGCGCCTTGTGAAAGCATTGTAAAATTTGCAGATGCTGTTGAAATAGATACAAATTTAAACCAAGAAGAGCGAGAAAAGATACTGCAAACGGCTTTAAATTTACGCTCTTGGCGCAAAGGACCTTTTAGGATAGATGATACATTTATCGATGCTGAGTGGAGAAGCTTTATTAAGTTTAATATCTTAAAGCCGTATCTTGATTTAGAGGGCAAAGTCGTAGGTGATATAGGCTGCAATAACGGATATTATCTCTTTAAAATGTTGCCATTTGGCACCAAGAAGCTAGTGGGCTTTGATCCTGGCATTATGACATTTTTACAGTTTAAATTTATAAATCACTTTGTGCGCTCCAATATATCTTATGAGTTGCTTGGAGTTGAGCATCTGCCATATTATGAACATAAATTTGATACCTTATTCTGTCTTGGTGTGATCTATCATAGAAGCGATCCTGTAAAAATGCTAAAGGATCTAAAGCTATCTTTAAATCCGAGCGGAGAGCTGTTTTTGGATACGATGTATATAGATATGGATGGAGATTTTGCGCTTACTCCAAAGCAGACATATTCTAAAATTTCAAATATATATTTCGTTCCTACGATTAGTGCGCTCATAAACTGGTGCGAGCGTGCAAATTTTAAGGATATAAAAATTTTAGCTACTAAAGAGACAGACTTTAAAGAGCAGAGAAAGACCGAGTGGATATTGGGACAAAGTCTTGAAAATTTTCTTGATCTAAATAATCCAAAGCTAACTATAGAGGGCTACCCCGCTCCAAGACGTGTCTATTTGAAACTAAAAATTTAAGGGATAATATGAGTGATAATATTTTTGATGATAGTATGCAAGAGAGTGTGATTTTGCCTGAGGATGAAAATCCATTTCGCAATGAGCTTAAAACTTCTCCGCATATCAATTTAAGTTTAAGCGGCAGTGTAGTAGCCTTAGGTCCAAATCACGCTAAGACCAATTTTTTCGCGACTAACGAGATGGTGTGTGATGCACAGGGGCTTATACATGGAGGATTTGTTTTTTCTGCGGCTAGTTATGCTGCGCTTGCCTCTATCAACGAGACTTATAGTGTGATGATAGGGGCTAAAATTCACTTCTATGCTCCGACTATGGTCAATGAGATGATAGAATTTGATGCGCATGCACATTTTGGAGAGAGTAAAAAACGAGAGGTTAGAGTTATTGGAAAAACTAAAGATATAAAGGTTTTTGAAGGAACTTTCCAAGTGGTTGTTTTGGAAGATCATATATTAAAAATTTATAAAGAAAATATACAAAAACAAGCTACAACAAGACGTGCCGAAGAAAGAGCTAAAGAGACCAGTCTAAAAAATTAAGATATAAATAGCTTAATAATTTAACTTTGTCGTATAATTTAACTCACTAATACCCCCCCCATCAATCATATCAATCCAATAGCCCATATTTTTTTGTTCGTATTTTAGAGTAGTTTTCTCACCATGACCGGGGTATAAAATAAAATCTCCATCTATTTTCATGCATCTTTCAAGGCTTAACTTCATACTATGTTTTTCTGAAAAAGGAAAATCGTATCTTCCTATTGAATCCATAAATATAAAATCGCCACTAAAGATCGCATCGTCTACTTTTATCATACAAGTTCCCGGAGTATGACCCGGAAAGTGTAAAAAAGTAACATCAAAATCTCCTATTTTGAAATGCACATCTTCAAATTTTGCTCCACCTATACCTATAGCATCATCTACAGTTTTGTATCCATACCTAAAAACGTCATTTTCTAACATAAATTTATCTTCTTTATGAATAAATACATCAATATTAAAAAATTTTTTTAAGCCAAAGTTTGAAAAAATATGATCAAAATGTCCATGAGTGTTAAGAATCGCAACAGGATTAGCTGCATTTTTAATAACAAATTCGTATGCTGATTCACCCGGATCTATAATCAGATCGAGTCCGTTTTTTGACACTATATAGCAGTTTGTCTGATATTTGCCACAAGTGTTACATATTATTTTCATATAGTTCTCTTTAAAAAAAATTATGACTCATATTTTATAATTTTTAACCTTAAAAGAAATTTTTTCTTAAAATTTAGTATAATATTAATTGAAAAATTAAAGTTAAAGTGTTTAAAAAATAAAAATGGTCGCGGATTATAGCAGAATTACTATTAAATTACAAGACTTTTTAGTGAATTATTTAAAGACAAGTGGCGCAAGTAACTTTTTGGTGGGTGTTAGCGGAGGACTTGATTCCGCTGTGGTTTTGACTCTTTGTGCACTAGCTAAGCCAAAAAATACCCATGCCCTGATAATGCCAACTAAATTTTCAAGTAAAAACAATCTAAATGATGCTTTAAATCTTTGCAAAAGGCTAAAAGTAAATTACAAAATAATATATATAGAACCTATAATTCAGAGCTTTGTAGATCAAATTTCAGAGGATATATCAAAGATAAGAATGGGAAATTTAACAGCAAGGGTTAGAATGTGCCTTCTTTATGATTATTCTGCCAGCATTAATGCCATAGTAGTAGGCACTAGTAACAAGAGTGAGAGGATGCTGGGTTATGGAACGATATATGGTGATATGGCATATGCACTTAATCCTATAGGAGAGCTTTTTAAGACTGAGATTTTTGAATTTGCTAGATTTTTAAATATAGATGATAGTATAATAAGCAAAGCACCTTCTGCCGATTTTTGGGAGAATCAAAGTGATGAAGCTGACATAGGATATAGCTATGATCAGATTGATATGGTATTAAAAGAGATATGTTTAAAGAAAAATAAGGAAGATTTGCGTAAAATTTTTGATGAAAAGTTGGTTGACACCGTATTTTCTAGAATGAGAGCAAATGAATTTAAACTTAAAATGCCGCCAATTGCGGATTTGAATATTAACTAAGGAGTTGCGTATGGAGGAGATTACTTTTTATAAGCCATCAATAGATGAGCAGGAAATAGAGGCTATTAAAGAGGCTTTTAAAGAGAGCGGTGTTTCTATAGTTAAAAAGCTTGAAGATAGAATAAAAAATTATTTTAACGTTAAGCATGCTATCGCTACAAATAATTCAGCCGCCGCACATCATCTCGCTCTTTGCTCAATGGATTTAAAAAGAGGGGATAAAGTAATATGCTCTGTAAACTCCATACCAAGCGTTGCTCAAGCTGTTAGACACTTTGATGCCGAGCCTATATTCGTAGATATTAACGAGGATGATTTTAATATAAATCCAAATTCTTTAAGAGAGGTGTTAAAGGTTCACCATCATAAAAAATTAAAAGGAATTTTTGTCAATCATGTGGCGGGTCAAGCGTCCGATATGGACGAGATGTATAAGATTGCCCAAGAGTATGATGTAAAGGTTTTTGATGATGTAGGAAAAGGGGCAGGGTTAAGGTATAATGATCAAAAAATAGGCTCTATAGAAAAATCTACAATATCTTGCTTTTGCATATATTCTAGGCTAGTAAACCCTATAGGGACTGCCGGATTTTTATTGACAAACAATGATGATATAGCAAGTCGCGCCAGACTTCTTAGAAATCATGCGATAGTAGATGGTATAGATAAAGATGGAAATTTAGGATATATCTATGATGTTGTAGATATTGGTGTAAAATATGATATAACGGCGCTTTGCGCAGCATATTCTATGGCTCAGTTTGACAAAAACGATAAATTTATAAAAAGACGTCAGGAGATAGCAGCCATATATGATAAAGAGCTAGTTGACTGCCCTCATATAAAGACACCTATTAAAAAAAGAGACCATGTTTATGTTCAATATATAATAAAAGTTGATAAAAATCGCGATAGTTTTGCTAAAGAGATGCTTGAAAACGGCATTCATACAGCATTACACTATGTTCCTATACATCTTTTAAGCTACTATAAAAATAAATACGCTCTTAAGGTTAATGCTTATCCAAATGCCTTAAAATCTTATCAGCAGATACTTTCTTTACCTATTTATAACGCATTAAAAGATGAAGAGGTTTATAGGGTTTGCGAGACTATAAAAGAGATAGCTAAGCACCGTGTTTAAGAGGTTTGCGCATAGTTTTGCGCAGCGGTATTTTTATAGCCCGAATTTGCCCTGCAAACTCGTTGCCATACTGCTTTTGCCTATTAGTTTGCTCTACCTTGTCGTTGTTTGGCTCAAATTTAAGCTTGCTTCCAAGAAAGATTTTCATATACCGATAATAAGCATCGGAAATTTAACCCTAGGCGGAAGCGGAAAAACTCCTCTTTGTATGGCTATAGCAAACGAATTTGAGGGCGGTTTTATCATCCTTAGAGGATATAAGCGCGCCTCAAAAGGGCTTAAAAAAATTTGCATAAACGGCGAAATTCTAACCGATGTCAAAACAAGCGGCGATGAGGCGATGGAGTATGCAAAAAGCGTTAAAAACGCAAATGTCATCGTAAGCGAAAACCGCGATGAAGCCATAAATTTAGCTCGCAGTCTTAAAGCCAGATACGTCTTGCTTGATGACGGCTTTTCTAAATTTCACATCAAAAAACTTAACATCCTCATTAAGCCCTCGCACGAGCCATATTTTGATTTCGTTATACCAAGCGGTGCTTATAGATATCCTAAGAGCTTTTATAAATTTGCAGACCGTATCGTGCAAGAAGGAGTTGATTTCACTCGAGAAAGCGAAATTATTAACCCAAGCGATAGGATGGTTTTAGTTACCGCCATAGCAAATCCAGCAAGACTTAGCCCGTTTTATGAAAAGTGCATAGGGCGAGAGTTCTTTGAGGATCATCATAGCTTTACCAAAGGCGAGCTTGAAGCGATTTTAAAGCGTTATAAAGCCACTTCGCTACTAGTTACTAAAAAAGATTTCGTAAAGATAGAGGAATTTGGCTTGCCGATATCTCTAATCACTCTTAAAACGACTCTTTCAAGCGATTTTAAAGAGCTTATCAAAGCTACTCTCTAGGCAAAATTTGCTATAATCGCCCAAAAAGGATCAAATTTGCAAAAAAATATCAAAACAGCCGAAATTATCGTATCCGCACTCCCGTATATACAAAAATTTAGAGATAAAATTTTCGTCATCAAATATGGTGGCGCAGCGCAAATAGACGAAAAGCTAAAAAACGACTTCGCGCGCGATATAGCCTTACTGCATTTAGTAGGCATAAAAGTGGTGATCGTGCACGGCGGAGGCAAAAAGATAAACTCCATGCTTGAAAAACTTGATATCAAAAGCGAATTTGTAGACGGACTAAGAGTGACCGATGAAGCGACGATGGAAGTAGTCGAGATGGTGTTAAGCGGGCTAATAAACAAAGAGATAACCGCTCTTTTAAACAAGCATGGCGCAAAAGCCATAGGCATAAGCGGCAAGGATGCTAATATGCTAAATGCGGTCAAGTCAGATAGCGGCAAATACGGCTTTGTGGGCGATATCACCGATGTAGATGAAAATATCGTGCTAAATTTGCTCAAAGAGGGCTTTGTGCCCGTTATCGCGCCTATCGCAACCGATAAAAACGCAAACAGCTACAACATCAACGCCGATCTTTGCGCAAGCGCGATAGCATGCAAACTAAAAGCCGAAAAGATAATGTTTTTAACGGATACGGCAGGAATTTTAGACGGAGAAAAAAATCTTATAAGCAAGCTTGATGAAGCAAGCATAAATGAGCTTAAAAACTCAGGCGTAATAAGCGGAGGCATGATACCAAAAGTAGATGCCGCACTTGCTTGCGTAAAAAGCGGAGTTAAAAACTCACATATCATAGACGGCAGACTGCCCCACTCCATACTTCTTGAGCTATTTACCGATGACGGAATAGGAACGATGATAAGATGAAATTTGTGATAACTTCCTGCGATAAAAAAGGCGCAAAAAAACTTTCAAAAAAACTCATAAAGCGTAAATTCGCAGCTTGTGTAAGCGTGATAAAAGCTAAAAGTACCTATGTATGGGAAGGGGAAATTTGCTGCGAAAAAGAGAGAATTTTACTCATAAAAACGGATAAAAAATTTAAAAAAATAAGCAAATTTATAAAATCCAACCACAGCTACGAGCTTCCTGAAATCGCACTTATAAAAGCTGACGGTGCGCTTAAAAAATACGCAAAATGGGTTAGAAAATCGACAAAAGGCAAAAAATGAAACTTCACCAAACAAGAGCCAATGAAAATGAAAATTTAAACGCGGTAAATTTTAGCGAGGCGCTGCTTGCTCCAAGCTCGGCTTATGGCGGACTTTATGCTCCGCTTAAGCTGCCTAAGCTGGATGATGAATTTTTCGCGCAAGCACAGGAGTTAAATTACGAGCAAATCGCGCTTGAGATCATTAAAAAATTTGAATTTGACGTTAAAAACGATGTCTTTGAAAAAGCCCTTAAAAGATATCTGAAATTTGACAAGCCAAACGAGCCCGTTCAGATAAGAAAAATCGGCGAAAATTTATACATAAACGAGCTTTATCACGGACCTACACGCGCTTTTAAGGATATGGCGCTTCAGCCGTTTGGAGTTATATTAAGTGAGCTTGCTAAGAACAAGGGCGAAAACTACCTCATAATGTGCGCTACAAGCGGAGATACGGGTCCTGCTACGCTTGAAACATTTAGCGATGTGCCAAATATAAAAGTAGTCTGCCTCTACCCAAAAGACGGCACAAGCGAGGTTCAGCGCCTTCAAATGATAAACGCAAGCGCTAAAAATTTAAAAGTTATCGGCATAGAAGGCAACTTCGACGATGCACAAAGAGCGCTTAAAACGCTTTTGGCTAGCGAAAATTTCAAAACAGCCCTAAAAGAACTTGGAGTATCTCTAAGCGCTGCAAATTCGGTAAATTTCGGGCGAATTTTATTTCAGATCATATATCACGTCTACGCTTATGTATATCTGCTAAAAACAGGTATTTTAAACGCGCAAGAGAGTTTTGACATCATAGTACCAAGCGGAAATTTCGGCAATGCGCTTGGAGCATACTACGCTAAAAAAATGGGCGCAAAAATAGACAAAATCAAAATCGTCTCAAACGCAAACAATATCTTAACCGAATTTTTTACCACCGGCGTTTATGATCTTAGGGGCAAAACTCTTGTAAAAACCATAAGCCCGGCTATGGATATATTGATCTCGTCAAACGTCGAGAGATTGCTTTTTGATAAATTTGGAGCAGTTAGAACAAAAGAGCTTATGCAAAATTTATCTCAAAACGGCTTTTATAGCCTAAATTCAAGTGAGTTAGAAGAGCTTAAAAAAGATTTTGAGGCTGATTTTTGCAGCGATGAAGAGTGCGAAGAGATAATTAAAGAACAAGCAAGCAAAGGCGTCATAATTGATCCTCACACAGCCACTTGCTTTAAGATGAGCTCGAATTTAACTCGTCCAAATGTGATAACCTCTACCGCTCACTGGGTAAAATTTGCGCCAAGTATGTTTAAAGCGTGTAAAAACGAGGAGTTAAAAGACGAAAGATTAGGGCTTGAAGCCTTGGCAAAAGAGTTTAGCGATATCGTCCCAGAGTCGATAAAATCGCTATTTAGCTCACAAGCCGTCCACACGGATATCGCAAAACAAGATGAGATAGAGGAAAAAATTCTAAACTGGATAAAAAGATGATAGTTATACCCGCTCGCCTTGCTTCAACGAGGTTTCATAACAAAATTTTAGAGCCCATAAACGGCGTGCCGATGTTTATCGCGACTGCAAAAAGAGTGCAAAATGTAGATGAAATTTTAATCGCAGTTGATGATGAAGAGGTGCTTGAGATAGCTAAAAAGCATGGATTTAAGGCGGTTATGACAAGCAAAGATCATCAAAGCGGAACAGACCGCATAAATGAAGCGGTTAAAATTTTAAAACTGAGTGAAGATGAAATCATCATAAACGTTCAAGCCGATGAGCCTTTCATAGAGCCTGAAAATATCGCCAAATTTAAGAAATTTTGCCAGGAAAATAGCCAAAAAGCCTTTATGTTTTCATGCTATAAGAGTGTTGGCGATGAAAATGCCGATGATAAAAATTTAGTTAAAGTAGTAACCGATAAAGACGGCTTTGCGCTGTATTTTTCTCGCTCGCGCATACCGTTTAACCGCTCGGAATGCAAAACCTATAAAGCCCACCTTGGCATATACGGATACAGTGTAAAAGCGCTTAACGAGTTTTGCGGCTTTGAAGCATCTTTTCTTGAAAATATAGAAAAACTTGAGCAGCTACGAGCCCTTGAAAACGGCAAAAAGATTGCAATGCTTGAAGTTAAAAGCGACAGCATAGGAATAGACTGCAAAGAGGATTTAAAAAGAGCCTTAGATAAATTCTGCGATAAATAATCTTGCGTTGATTTAAATTAACGATTTGTGCGATGAAATTTGCTAAATTTACGCCAAAGGAAACAAAATGACGCAAGAAAAATTTATAGAGCAAGTTAGCACAATGGCAAAGTTTTTGAAGACAAACTGCGAAGATAATCACTCGGGTGCGCCTAAAAAAGATATAAATTTAAGGTTATCTTACAAGGGAGAGGATCTAAATTTTAACGTCTCTACAACGCTTTGCAAAGAGTGCGAGGAGCTGTTTTACTACTCGCATGAAAGGCTTGGCGAATGCCCGCACGAGATAAAACCAAGCTGCAGAAAATGCCCTCATCCGTGCTACGAAAAAAGCAGATGGAAACAGATGGCAAAGATAATGAGATATAGCGGCATGAAGCTTGGGCTTACGAAACTTAAAAAACTATTTAGGTTAGCTTCATAACAACATCACGTATCTTAAATTTATGCAAAAGTAGCAATTCAAAATACAAATTTATCCAAGTGCTCTATAAATTTCTTAGGCTCATAAAATCCTATAGCTCTTGCGCTTTTTAGCTCCTCTTCGCCCTTGTAAAATATCAGAGCAGGCGGTCCTATGAGTCCAAATTTTTTCATTAGTTCGTTATCTTCACTCGTGCCTTTTGTCACATCGACTCTTAAAAGAGTAAAATTTTCAAGCCTTTTAAGCACTGCCTCGTCTTTGAATGTTATTTCGTCAAGCTCGTTGCAGCTTACGCACCAAGTAGCGTAAAAATCTATCATCACAGGCTTGCTTGAGCTTTTTATAGCATTTTCAAGCTCGTTTACGTTTGATACGCTGATAAATTTCGCCTCTTTGCTCGCACCACTACTTGAAATTCCAAAATTTGCCAGCGGATTTAGCAGGGATTTTGCTCCCGTAAAAGAGCCGATAATGAGTATAAAAGCGTAGATAAAAAGCGTTAAAGAAGCCGATTTTATAATCTTTTTGCCTGCGCTTGTATTTTCGCTTGTGCTATCAAATGCTCCGAAAAATACGCTCATAAATACAGCCGTAACACCATACAGCAAAAACTCCACACGAGAGCCAAGTACGCGCGCACTAAGCCATATCGCCATAAATATCATGATAAAGCCAAAGAGTCTTTTTATATTATCCATCCAAATTCCCGGGCGCGGAAGCAGCTTGCCGGAACTTGCACCGATGATTAGAAGCGGTACGCCCATACCAAGCCCCATGATAAATAGAGCCGATCCGCCAAATAGCACATTTCCGCTTTGCGCTATATAAAGTAGCACGCCTGCAAGCGGAGCTGCGACACATGGACTTGCTATGAGCGCCGATAAAAATCCCATGATAAAAATTCCGGCGACCCCGTCCTTGCTTTCAGCCTTTTTGTTAAGTAAATTTTGTATTTTTAACGGCATTTGAAACTCGTAAAGTCCAAACATCGATAAAGCAAGAGCGACAAAGACCAAGCTAAAGCCGATAAGCACGGCAGGAGTTTGAAGCATGCCGCTAAGCCCCGCGCCAAAGACGCTTGCGATGATGCCCACCACCGCGTAAGCTAGCGCCATGGCAAGCACGTATACGAGCGAGAACCAAAATCCTCGTTTTGCGCTTAATTTTTCTCCTGATTTGGATACAATAATGCTTGAAAGTATTGGTATCATAGGAAATATACAAGGGGTAAGCGAAAGCAAAATTCCATAACCAAAAAACGTAATAAGCGAGAGAATGAAGTTTTTGTCGCTTAAATTTTTAGCGATCCCCTCTTGCTCTGAAAGCTCGTTGCCGCTAGGTAGGCTCGAAGCCGCGGGCGTATCGTCATCCTTTGGCACGAGGGCTATTTTGTATCCGCTTAAACCTTTTGATACGTTATAGTTATTTACTTGCGGTTGATAGCAGATACCGTCTTTTGCACAGCCTTGATACTCAAGCGTTAAGCCAAAGCTATCGTTTTGGTTTATATCTTTAAGCAGATTTATCGGCACAAATAGGCTAAATTTCTCAGGGTAAATATCAAATGTGCCGTCGTTTGTAAATTTAGGCAAATTTAGCTGATCGTTTAGGAGTTTACCACCGCTAAGAACCTTTACAGTGTCCTTATATACGTAAATATCTTTGGCGAGATCAAATCTAAATTCGACATTTTGGCTATCGGTTTTTGCGCTCAGTCCAAAAGCTTCAGCGACCGAAAGCGGATCGGCAAAAGCTGAGATAATAGATAAAAATATAGAAAAAATCGCTCTTTTAAACATAATTGTCCTTAAAAATTTCTGGTCGTATTTTACAAAAATAATATAAAGCCAGTGTTAAATATGCAGGAATATAGCGTGCTTAATTTAAATTTAAGAATCTAAAAAGTAGCATTTGATATATGAAATTTTTAAAAGGAAGCCTCATGTCAAAACATAAAAAAGAAGATAAGCATAACCACGATAAATTCGACTACGAACACGAGCTTAGAAAGCTTCAGATCGAGCTTTTGAAATTTCAAAACCATGTAAAAGAGCAGGGCTTAAGAGTGCTTATCATCGTTGAGGGGCGTGACGCGGCAGGCAAAGGCGGAAGCATAAAGCGCCTAACCGAGCATCTAAACCCGCGCGGATGTCGCATAGTCGCACTTGAAAAACCAAGCGATGTGGAGCGCTCGCAGTGGTATTTCCAAAGATATGTGGCGCACCTTCCAAGCGCAGGAGAGATCGTGATATTTGACCGCTCTTGGTATAACAGAGCCGGAGTTGAGCCTGTGATGGGATTTTGCACGCAAGAAGAGCATAAAGAATTCTTGCGCGAGGTGCCAAAATTTGAAGAGATGATAAAAAACTCAGGCATAATTTTCTTTAAATTTTACTTGTCGGTTTCAAAAGAGGAGCAGAAAAAACGCTTCAAAGAGCGCCTTACCGATCCGCTTAAGCAGTTTAAAATTTCGCCAGTAGACGCTAAAAGCCAAGAGCTTTGGGATCAATACACTATCGCCAAATACTCCATGCTGCTTGCTTCAAACACGCCTGCTTGCCCATGGACGATAGTTGCGTCTGATAGCAAAAAGCACGCGCGGATAAATATATTTAGGCATATTTTGGCAAATGTCGAATATCCAAAAAAGATAGACGCGAAAAATTTTGAATGCGACCCTGATATCGTAAGAAGCGGCGAAGAGGAGATAAGGCTGATGGAGGTAAATTTAAAGAGCGATAACTTCTCTAAAATGAAGGGCTAGGTTGACGCTTTAAGAGATATTTAATTAGAGATAACTAAATATCTCTAATTACTTTTTCTACCTTTCTCCACGCAAAAATTTGCACTAGTGGCGGTATCATCATTATTATCTCTGATGCCATATAGAGCAATATGAGTGTTTGCAGCGAATATCCCAAGCCAAAATTAGGCAGAGTCCTTAAAAACATTATCACTATAAAACAAAAAATAGAGACGAAAATGTATGTTTTAAAAAGCCCGTTTTGCGTTATTTTGGCTAGTCTTAAATTTATCCTAAACCACGCTGCTGCGACGTATATCAGCACAATAAACACCGCTAAACCTAAGATGTTAAAAATCGCTTCGTTGTTTTTAGTAAAAAGCATTAGGGCGGCTAAACCCACCATGATAAATGTCGCCATAATGCTTTTTTTAAAGATGTCAAATACCTCGTTTTGAGAGATATCCTGAATGGCTTTTAGGGCGTTCCACATATATACAACACTGGCTAGAGGCTATGAGCAAAAGCGCATTTAAAGCAAGTCTTTAGCTTGGATATTCGATTTTGATGAAAAATCCGATTAGAAACGGCACTGCTAAGCTAGCAAACATGATAGCGCTTGATATGATCCCGTCTCTTCTAGCCTTTGCTAGCCTCTCATCTTGCTCAACCAAAATTTCATTATCATGCATTAAATTCTCCTTCATTAAGCTAGGCGTAATCATACATAAAATTTACTTTTGCGTGCTAAAAATTTGCGTTATGCTTGGTATTTGCTTGCCCTCTATATCAAATTTCACTCCCCTTATATCCACATCATAAAGAGAGCTTAAATTCTCTTCGTTTAGCACTTCGCTACTTTTGCCAAAGACATAGCTAAGGTCGTTTTTAAGGATGAGAGTGCTGTCAGCTACGGCTAGAGCGTGGTTTGGCTGATGAGTGGTAAAGACGATACTTGCATTGCTTTGCTTTTTTAAATTACGAATCAGCGTTAAAACCCTATCTTGGTTTTTTAGATCAAGTGCGCTTGCAGGCTCGTCTAAAAACATCACTTCGCTTCTGCTGGCAATCGCTCTAGCGAAGAGGACAAGCTGCCTTTGTCCGCCTGAAAGGGAGTTGAAGCTTTTATTTTTAAGATGTGAAATTTCTAAGCTATGAAGTGCGTCTTCGCAAATTTTAACATCCTCTTTGCTTGGCTTTGAAAAAAGCGAAATTTCACGAATTCTCCCCATCAAAACTATATCAAGCACACTATAGTCAAACGCAACGCTAAAATTTTGCGGTAAAAAGGCGAATTTGGCCTGTGTTTTTACTTCGCCCTCTTTGAGCTTTAAAACTCCCATCATGCAAAACATAAGCGTGCTTTTGCCTTGCCCGTTTAGTCCAAGTATCGCTAGTGTTTCGCCTTTGGCAAGGGCGAAATTTAGCCTGCGAAAGAGAAATTTTTGCTCCTCGTAGTAAAATCCAGCATCTTTTATCTCAAGCAGATTTTGCATTTGACGCGCTCCTTTTTAAGAGTATCGCAAAAACTGGGCTTCCGATGAGTGCTGAAAGTATGCTAAGAGGCACTTCCACGCTGCTTATGCTTCTAGCTAAGTCATCTACAAACAGCATAAATATAGCTCCTATAACGAAGCAAGCGGGCATCGAGCTAGTGTGGTCGCTTCCGCATATGGGCCTTGCGATGTGAGGCACGACAAGTCCGATCCAGCCGATATTTCCGCTTACACTTACCTGCACGGCGATAAGAAGAGTGCAAAGGATCAGTATGAATGATCGAAGAAGCGTGATGTTTACGCCTAAAACTTTAAGATCATCATCGTTTAGGCTAAGCAGGTTAAATCTATATCTAAGCATGATCAAAAGTGTCGCGCAAGGCAGGCTGATAACGGCTAAAAGCGTGAGTTTATCGTAGTTTGCGCTTACGAAGCTTCCAAGTAGCCAGTAAATGATGTTTGGCAAAACTTCTTCGTTATCGGCAAGATACTGCACTAGGCTTGTAAGTGCGGCAAATACACCGTTTATGACGATACCTGCTAAGATGAGAGAGAAAATGTCAGCTTTGGAGACAAATTTAGCTAGGAAAAATAGCGCTAAAAGAGCTAAAATTCCAAAGAAAAAGGCAAAACCTACGATGTAAAATGAGCCAAAACCTATGAGTATGCAAAGCGCTCCGCCAAATGCCGCTGCGGTGCTAACTCCTACGATATGAGGGCCTACGAGCGGGTTTTTAAAAACGGCTTGCAAGCTAAGCCCGCTAAGCGCCAAAACTCCGCCGCAAAGGCTTGAAAGCAAAATTCTAGGCACTCTAATGCCCCAAATAACGCTTTTAGCCGTTTCATTATCGCTACTACCTATTAAAATGCTTAAAACTTCGCTAAATTCGATGTGATACTGCCCCAACCCAAGCGAGACGAGGCAGGTTATAATCCAAATGGCGATGAGAGTGGAAAGTCTCATTTAGAGTATGATGTGCGGTAGAATTTTTGATAAAACTCCTCAACTTTCTTATCAAAATCTACACCTTTAAAATGCTCAGGATATAGCCTTATAGCCAGCCATTCCTCGCCAAGCGCCATGGCTTCTGCCGTAGGATAGCCCCAAGCTTTGGCAAATTCAGGCAACATTTAAATTTTATTCATCTTGATAGCCGTTACGTTTGCAAGCTGAGGGTTTGACTTAAGCTCGTTTGGGACCTGCGGATAGCGCTCTTGGACAAATATCATGTCGGGATTATAAGCGATTAAATTTTCGGCTGAAATTTGCTTATAGCCTTTGATATCTTTTGCAGCCACGTTTTCTCCGCCCGCTCTTGCAAACAGCACTCCCGTGTATTTGCCGCTTCCATAGGTAGTAAGATCGGGATTTGCCATGTAAATTCTAACTTTTTTGTCTATCTTTAGGCTATCCATTTTGCTTTTTAAGAAGGCTTGTTGATCTTTTACAAATTTAATGAGCTCAGCCGCTTCTTTTTCACGGTTTGCCACTTTGCCAAGTATCTCAACGCCTTCATAGTAGCCTTCTGTGTAAGCTTTGGCTTCGTCTTCAAGCGTAGGATTTAGCTTGTCTTTTTCTTTATCCTCTCTTTTTGAAAAGCTGATGCCAACAACTGGTATCTTAAGCTCTTCCATTTTTGCGATATATTCGCTTGGGATGTAATTGGTTACTATAACGACATCAGGCTTTAGCTTGAGAACCGATTCGTAGTTTATGACCTTTAGGTCTCCAGGGTCGGCATATCCTTAAGGCTTGGAGCAAGGCGAGCATAGTTCTTGCCAAGCGCTTTTTCCCAAGTTTCAAGCACGCCAACGACCTTATCCATGGCGTTTATTTGATTAAGCACGTTTAGACTTTGGTGCTGAAGTACGATTATGTGCTTAACCTCATCAGGAAGAGTTACGTCCCTGCCCAGTTGATCGGTGATGACACGGTCTGCAAATAAAGATGAAGCGCAAAGCGCAAGACTTAATACAAGAGTTGAAATTTTACTCATGTTCTCTCCTTTAAATTATTAGAATATATTTTGTAAAGCTTTAAATTTAAGGGATTAAAACTAAAAATATAAAACTATATATTATAAATCATAATGAGTAAATTTTATACAAAAACTGAAATTTAGAAAAATTTTTGGGTTAAAAACACAAGAATGAAATTTGTATGTATCTGAGTGGAATTTTAAATTTATTGATATCTGAGCGGTGAATTTTGATGTGTAAATTCGTATAAATGCAGAGCGTGAGAGGCTAGTATAAACTAGCCCTCGATGTAGTTTTTAAGCTTTCTTCCGACTTTTGGATGTTTTAGCTTTTTGATCGCCGAGCTTTCTATCTGGCGGACACGCTCGCGAGTGACATTTAGCTCCTTGCCGATCTCTTCAAGTGTGCGATCGCTTTCATCTTCAAGCAAGCCAAATCTCATCCTAATAACTGCTTTTTCGCGCTCGTTTAACTGATCAAGAACTTCGTCGATTTGCTCCTTAAGGTCGTTTTTAAGGATATGATCCATCGGGCTTAGCGAGCTTCTATCCTCGACAAAATCACCAAATTTACCGTCTTCTTCGTTGCCAATAGGCGCTTCAAGGCTGATAGGCTCTTTTGTTATCTTAATAACTTGTTTAACTTTATCCACACTTAAACCAACCTCTTTGGCGATGATGCTTACATCAGGTTCTTTTCCCTCTTCTTGTAGGTATTTGCGGTTGATTTTGTTTATCCTGTTTATAGTCTCTATCATGTGGATAGGTATGCGGATAGTGCGCGCCTGATCGGCTATCGCGCGGCTTATGGCTTGGCGTATCCACCATGTGGCGTAGGTTGAAAATTTATAGCCTTTTTTATACTCAAATTTATCAACCGCCTTCATAAGACCGATATTTCCTTCTTGGATGAGGTCTAAAAACGGCAAACCGCGGTTTGTGTAGCGCTTGGCGATACTTACGACAAGACGCAAGTTTGACTTGGCCATTCTGGTTTTTGCCTCGTCTGAAATTTTCTTACCGCGTTTTATCTGCTCTAAAATTTCTTTTAACTGGACAGGATCAAGGTCAAATCCTTGCTTGCTCGCCTCTTTTGTTTGAAATAGCTTTTTGATCTCGACATAGGTTGAAACCATCGTAGCCTCAGGCACGCGAGCGATGATATCTTCTTTGCTGAGTTTAATGATGTCTTTTAGTATGCTTTTGTGATTTTTCTTAAGCTCGTCGCTAAACATAGGCAGTTTATACTCAAGTCTTTTAAGCTCTCTATCAAACTCATCATCACTCTTTAGGGCTGTCTCTATCGATTTTACGATTTCGCTTATAAGCTTGCTTGTGGGGCCAAGATCCATTAGCTTGTCTTTTAGAATTTTCTTTTTAAAGGCTAATGTCAGCTTTGCTAAAAGCTCATCTTCTTGCTCGACATCGCTTTGTTTGTTAGCCATTTTCATCCAGTCTTTTTTAGCCTTTTCAAGCGCTTTGAAGCTCTCTATAACCTTTTCGGCTCTTTTGTCCTCTTTTTTAGAAGGTTTTTTTGAGGTTTCCTCTTCAAATTCCGCCTCTTCGTCAAATTCCTCCTCTTCTTCGTTTTCGCTGTTATCTTCATCGTCAAAGCTCTTAAATAGCTCTTTGACTCTTCTTTCGCGGTTTATAAGAGGCTCTTTATAGTCAAGTATAAAATCAATCAAGTATGGCACCGAACAAAACGCATCGATAATGATATCTTCGCCTAGTTCGATCTTTTTGCTTATTTCAACTTCTTCGTCTTTTGTAAGAAGTGAAATTTGACCCATTTCGCGCAGATACATCCTGACAGGACTATCAGAGCGTGACCATTCAAGTAGATCATTTTCGCTTGCCAGATCAAATTCGTCCTCTAGGCTTTCGTCTTGAAGCCTCTCTCTCTCTTCGCGGCGTTTTTTAGCATCTTCGATATTTTTTAGTTTGGCGATTTCTGCTGCAGTTATGAGTTTAATTTTGTGGGTCTTGGCTAAGGCTTCTATTTTTTTTGCTATTGCACCAGTGGGTGCTTTTTCAAAAAATTTGATAAGTTTTTCGTAAGTTACATAGCCTTTGGCGTTTTCTTGAAACAGTTCTTCTATAAGTGACAACATCTCTTTTTTTGCGCTCATCAGTGGATTCCTTTGCCGCTATTTTTTACTAAAAGGGACTTATTATACTCAGATTTATTTAAATATGTCTGAAAGGTAATCTGGAACGTATCTTGCTTTATCTTGTTTTAAATATCAAATTTTAGGAAAATTTATAATGCAAAACGGATATTATCAAGCAACGGGTGCGATGGTTACGCAGTTTAACCGCCTTGATGTAATCTCAAACAATCTTGCAAACATAAACACAATCGGCTTTAAGCGTGATGATGTGGTTGTGGGGGATTTTGAGAGAATTTTTCAAGAGTTTAGAGATGTTTTACCGCTTGAAAATCACACAAAGCAGGCTGCTAAATTTTTAAACCGAACTATCGATAGAGTGCCTCAAATTTCAGAGCAGTATGTTGATTTTAGCAATAGCGGCATGAAATTTACGGGCAATACGCTTGACTTTGCTATAAAGCGCGAGGATCTGTTTTTCTTGGTTGAAACTAAAACCGGAGAGGTTAGACTTACTAAAAACGGAGCTTTTAGCCTTGATAGCGAGGGCTTTTTAGTGACAAAAGAAGGCTTTAGAGTGCTTCCGAGCAATTATTTTGAAGGCGGGGCAAACGGGATACAGATTCCTCAAGATGAGAGACTAAGTGTCGATAAAAACGGAAATATCTACGCAAATGACGAGCAGATCGCAAGATTTTACCTAGCTCAGCCAAAAGAGATGAGAAACCTCACAAAAGAGGGCGATAATCTATACGTTTTGCCTGATTTAAAGGAGCTAAGGGATCTTGGCGATGATGTGGATGCTGTCGCTCAAGGTTACACTCAAATTTCAAATGTAAATGCCGTAACCGAGATGGTTGGACTTATAGAGACAAACCGATTAGTTGATATGTATCAAAAAGTGATGAGAAGCCATATGGACGATCTTAATCAAGATGCCATCAGTAAACTGGCTAATATTAAGGCTTAGTTTATTTATGGTTTTTGGAACGTATTTTGCTAGTTAGTTATATTATAAATTATAAGAAAATTAAGAAAGGAAATTTAAGACTATGATGAGGTCAATTTACTCAGCTGCAACCGGTATGATAGCGCAGCAGACCCAAATAGACGTAACTTCACACAATATCTCAAACGTAAATACAATGGGTTATAAAAAAAACAGAGCTGAATTTGCCGATCTTATGTATCAAGTGATGGAGTATGCTGGTACGGCTTCAAGCACTACTACAAAGAGTCCAACTGGTATAGAGGTCGGTCTTGGAGTGCGCCCTACTGCGATAACTAAAATTTTCTCTCAAGGATATTTTAAAGAGACTGGCAACAACTTAGATATGGTAATAGCTGGCAATGGTTTTTTTCAAGTGCAGCTTCCAGACGGCACTACGGCCTATACAAGAAACGGGGCTTTTAAGCTTGATAGTGAGGGAACTATAGTAAATTCCGACGGATATATTCTTCTTCCTCAGATGAGTGTTCCTGCAAATGCAACTCAAATTTCTGTAGGGGTTGATGGCACCGTATCTGTGCTTCAGTCCGGAAACACGGAAATGGTGCAGATAGGTCAAATTGAGCTTGCAAATTTCATAAATCCAAGCGGGCTTCACGCGATGGGCGATAACAACTACCTTCCTACAGGCTCAAGCGGCGATGTGGTAGTAGGAACGGCAGGACTTGACGGATTTGGTCAGATCAAGCAAGGATTTGTCGAGATGAGTAACGTTCAGTTGGTTGAAGAGATGACTGATCTTATCACCGGTCAGCGTGCGTATGAAGCCAATTCAAAGGCAATAACGACAAGCGATGACATGCTTCAAATCGTAAATAATCTTAAGAGATAAGCCATGATATATCTTATCTTGATAATCGCGCTTATCCTTGGAATTTGGGTGTTTGATGCGATATACTTTGGCGAGAGTTCAAAAGGACTATAAAATTTAATAAAATTTGAGTAATATTCGCCTTAAATTTTAAATCGCAAGGCTAATATTGAGCTTTTATACCATTTTTAAGATCACAATTCCTGTTATGCTCGGTTTTATTCCGCTTGGTATAGCCTTTGGATTGCTTGCTGAAAATATAGGCGTAGCTCCTCTTGTGACCATGGCTTTAAGCTTGATAGTATATGCCGGAGCAGGGCAATTTGCCTTGCTTTCGATGCTTAGTGCGGGTACGGGTTTGGTTGAAATTTTTATCGCAAGTTATGTTATAAATTTGCGCCATACTTTTTATTCGCTCGCCCTTTTGAAGGACTTTAAGGGGCTTAAGTTTAAATACTACAACATCTTTGCCTTAACCGATGAAAGTTTTGCGATATTTAAGACGCTTAAGATAAATTCGCAAGAAGAAAAGGACAAAGCATACACGCTTATAAATTTGCTTACTCAAACTTACTGGGTGGTCGGCACTCTGCTTGGAATTTTAGTCGGCAAGGGCATTAGGATTGATTATAGCGGGATTGAATTTTGTCTAACGGCGCTTTTTATCGTTCTTTCTATCGAGATGTTTAAGGATGATAAAAACTACAAGCTTCTTTTCTTTTCGCTTGGACTGGGTGTGTTTGCAACCGCATTTTTCCCGCCGTCATATATGCTTTTACTATCGCTTTTCATCGGATTTACGGTTATTGTCATAGGAGATAGGGTCAAATGAGCGATATCTTAACTTCAGGCATAAATTTAAACTCAAGCCCGCTTGTTATGTCTTTAGTTGTGCTAACCGCTACGGTTGCGACGTTTTTAACCAGAGTTACGCCGTTTTGGATATTTAAAAAGGACAAGCCAAGCAAGTGGCTTTTAAGCGTTGAGCGACATATGGGGCTTTTTATAATGGTTATTTTGGTCTTTTACGCCCTTAAGGATACCAATTTTAAGGAATTTCCTTTTGGTGGACGCGAGATCGTTTCTGCTGTTTGTGCTATATTAATTCATCTTAAATTTAAAAATGCGCTTTTAAGCATAGTTTTTTCAACGGCTATTTATATGTTTCTTTTGAGAATTTAGTAGAAAAATTAAAAAATAATAAAAAAATAATATTAATTGACTTTATATAGTTTAAAGTGTATAATTCAAGCTGAAATTTCAAAATACAAGATCTTGTCGGTTTGAAACTTAAACTTCAAAGGAGACTTATATGCGTTTTTCAATAAAGGTGCTTATTGTGATGATTTTTGGTGCTACGATGGCTTTTGCTAAGCCTACGATTTACATACTGGCAACCGGTGGAACGATAGCCGGAAGTGGTTCAGGTGCTCTTGATACGAGCTATACATCAGGAACTGTTACTGTTGATAAGCTAATTGCCGCGGTGCCTGAAATAAACAAGATTGCTACAATCAAAGGCGAGCAAATTTCAAATATCGGCTCTCAAGAGATGAATAATGAGGTTTGGTTCAAACTTGCCAATAGAGTAAACGAGCTTCTAACTAGCGGCAAAGCTGACGGTGTAGTTATCACTCACGGAACAGACACAATGGAAGAGACTGCATACTTCTTAAATTTAGTCGTAAAAAGTGACAAGCCTATCGTAATGGTTGGTGCTATGAGAAGTAGTAGTTCACTTAGTGCAGACGGTCCTCTTAATATCTTTAATGCTGTAAATGTTGCTATCAATAAAGAAACAGCAGGCAAAGGCGTAGTGGTAACTATGAATGATGAAATTCACGCAGCTCGCGAAGTTACCAAGACAAACACTACAGGTGTTGAGACATTTAAATCTCCAAATGCAGGTAAAATAGGAACAGTATTTTATGGCAATGTAAAATACTATATGAGTCCGGTTCGCAAACATACTGTAAATTCAGCTTTTGATATCACAAAAATCAAAGAGCTTCCTAGAGTAGATATCATCTATAGTCATTCAAACGACAATCCTGATTTTGCTAATATTGCTATCAAAAATGGAGCAAAAGGTATAATAAGCGCCGGTATGGGTAACGGAAATCCATTCCCTACAGTTCTTGAAGTTCTTGGTGAAGGTGTTAAAAAAGGTGTAGTTGTAGTTCGTGATTCACGTGTAGGAAGTGGTGAGACTACTTTAAACGGAGAAGTTGATGACACAAAATACGGCTTTTTGGCAAGTGATAACCTAAACGCTCAAAAAGCTAGAGTATTGTTAATGCTAGCCCTTACACAAACAAACGATAAAGAAAAAATTCAAGAGTTCTTCTATACTCATTAAAATTTAGAAAAAGGCGGCGAATTTATTTTGCCGCTTTTAAATTTTTATCTTAAATTTATCCACTTTCTTTTAAAATTTTGCCAATTTTTAAACCACAAGGCTGTTTGTGAACTATCTTTTGTTTATAGCCACATTTTTTCCTATTAGTTTTATGCCTGGTATTAATATGACTTTAGCTTTAAGCATAGGTCTTAGCGTAGGTTACTTTAGGGCATTACCTATGATTTTGGGTCAGCTCTTATCTGTTGGTATTGTTGCTTTCTTGTGTATTTTAGGTGCTGCTGCTCTTATGATGAAGTATGAATTTATATTTATAATTATAAAAATTTGCGGTGCTATTTATATCATATATCTTGGCATAATGCTGTTTTTTAGTAGAGGCAAGCTGGCTTTATATCGATATAATGGAGAGATGGGTAAGATTTCTTTGTTTATACATGGAATGATTATTAGTATATCAAATCCTAAAGCTTGGATATTTTTTGCTGCCATTTTACCACCGTTTATCGATAGGCAAGATCCCTTTGGAAGCGGAATCTATCTGATTATCGCATTGCTTTTGGTTATAGAATTTATATCTCTTAGTATATATGCTCTTGGTGGAGCAGTCCTAAAAAGACTGCTCTTAAATCATCTTAGAATTTTAGAAATTTTTACAGCTTTGCTAATGTGCAGCATCGGAATTTGGATGATTGTAGGCTGATTTATTCAGCTACGCAAATTTCATTATTTTTGATTGCTTTGACCGTGAAATAGCTAACTACTCCTATAAAAAATAACAAGAATATAAAGGCTAAAATCCCAAAGCATAAGAAAATATCGCCCTTGTTAAGTTCATAAGCCCTTATAAATGCTATACTGGCAGCCGCTGTAGGAAAGGTAAATGCCCACCATGATAGGAAAAATTTAAGCTTCATAAAATTTTTATACATAAAAAATATAAGTCCCACAAAGAATAGTGTCAAATTTAAAAGTATATGCGCAAACGTATCAAAGCTCCCGGCTAGTTTCATATAGCCTAAAAATGCCACAGCTGGAGGGGCGATAAATATAAATAAAGTAGGCATAAATTTCTGAGCTAACTGATCATGAAAGATAATTCTGTAAAATATAATAGTAAATAAGACTATCCAGAAAAATACTCCTATGGAGAAGTAATACCATAAAAATTCGCTTTTACTCTCGCTTGCTATCACAACTATTAAATTTCCTACTATAGGTATAAACCAAGCCGGGTTTGAGTGGTTGATGAGCATATTTTTGTTTATCCAAAAGGCTATCACATAAAATGTAAAAAATGTTTGAAATATAAGCGCTATGTAGAATAAAATATAGTGTAAAGTGCCAATATCACGCCATAAAGCGGCTAATAAAAATAATGATATTGCAAATGCGGCAAAGAAATTTATCTTAATAGGATGATTTATTTCAGCCTTTACCTCTTCTTTATATTTTATTATTTTAATACTATAAATTATTGTGATAATGGCAAAGATAAGACTTGTCGTTAAGCGTAAAATTTCAAATAAAAAATCAGATATCTGAACTACTAAATTTAGTTTTTCGTATGCTAACGTAAGTCCTCCAAGTCCCATAATAATGGCATATAGCATAATTGGAAAATTAGATATTTTAGAAATTTGATTTTTTGTTATAGCTGCTTGATCCATAAAATTCCTTTAATTTTTTTTGCAATATTATCTTTAAATAGATCTATTTATCAGTGACAATATCACGATATTTAATGTTTTTTGGTTTTTAAAAAATACTTAAATAAGAATTTTTTTAATATTTTTATATACAATACGACATTACACTCTGAAAAAGGAGAAGATATGCTAAATGAAGAAGATAGTAAATTTTTAGATGATAATTTTCTTTCTCAGTTTGAAATTTGTGAAGATGACAAAAAGATTATATTTCAAAGAAGTATAGTAAAAACCTTTAGAAAAGATGAAATTATATATACTAAAGATGGATGCAAAGGCTTTATAATGCTAAAAAACGGAAATCTAAGGGCATATATAGCATCAAGTAATTTTAAAGAGATAACCGTTTTTAGCCTAAATGAAAATGAATGTTGTATACTGTGCTCATCTTGTGTTAAAGATTCTTTTGAAATAGAGATAAATTTACAGGCCTATGAGGATACTGGTATCATCTTAATTCCTGTAGATACTTATAAAATTTTAAGAGATAAATATCCAGATGTAATGAACTATACCTTAAGTCTTGTGTCAACTAGATTCGCAAGTGTTATAAATGTGATGGAGCAGGCTTTGTTTTCTCCTCTGGTTGAGCGTATTAGAAATTTTTTAAGTCAAAATGCCAAGAATTCAAATATAAAAATTACTCACGAACAACTTGCAAATCATATAGGAAGTGCTAGAGAAGCCGTATCAAGAGTACTAAAAGAGATGGAGAAAGAGGGTGAAATAGTTCAAAAAAGAGGGGTAATTACTTTTAAAAGTAACTAAAATGTAACTTTGTTGCAATTCTAAATCATTATTTGTGATATTATTTTATTTAAATAAATTGACTAAAGTGAAATGCTTTTAGTCTTGAAAGGAATAAAATGTTAAGTAAAAAAAATAGAATTATTAGAGTTGTTTTGGGTGTTTTGTTGATGGCGGGTATCTGGTTTTTCTTTAAGAGCTATTGGGCTTTAATAGGACTAATACCTATCATAGTTGGTATTACAGGCTTTTGCCCAGCATGCTCGCTTCTTGGCAGATGCTCTTTAAAAAGATAAATTTAGGCTAGTTTTAGCCTAAATTTTCATCTACTTACTCTACTTAAACACACTCTTTTTAAAATTTATTTGATAAATTATTTAGCTTTATTTTGCTAAAATCCATAAAATTTAAATAGGACATTATAATGAATAAAGTTTGGAAATTTGGCGATAATATCGATACTGACATAATTATTGCCGCAAGGTATTTAAACACATCCGATGAAAATGAGTTGGCAAAACATATCATGGAAGATGCTGACCCTGCTTTTAGCACTAAAATCTCAAAAGGCGATATCATAGTAGCTGGTGAAAATTTTGGTTGCGGAAGCTCTAGAGAACATGCTCCTATAGCGCTTAAAGCGGCTGGAGTAGGTGCTGTTATAGCTAAATCTTATGCAAGAATTTTTTATAGAAATAGCTTTAATACGGGTCTTTTAATCCTAGAGATAAATGAAACAGATGAGATAAATGAGGGTGATGAACTTAAGATAGATGTTGATAATGGTGTTATCTTAAATTTAACTACAAAAAAAGAGTATAAATTTAGCCCGATTCCACCATTTATGCAAGAGCTTTTAAAAAGTGACGGATTAATAGAATATGCAAAAACGAGGATATAAAATGGCAAAAATTTATAATATAGCAGTAATAAAAGGCGACGGAATAGGCTCTGAAATAGTTGATGAGGCTATTAAAGTTTTGGATGCGTCAAGTGTAAAACATGGATTTGAGTTAAATTACAATTTTTACCTTATGGGTGGGGCTGCTATAGATGTATTTGGCGAACCTCTGCCGAGTGAGACTTTAAATGGAGCCCTTTCAAGCGATGCAGTGCTCTTTGGGGCAATAGGCGGTCCAAAATGGGATAATCTTCCTACAGATAAGCGTCCTGAAAGTGGCTTGCTTAAACTACGCAAAGAGCTTGGAGCCTATGCGAATTTACGCCCGGCAATGATATTTGATGAGCTTGTCGACGCTAGCACGTTAAAGCCGCAAGTTCTTCAAGACGTTGATTTTATAGTTGTTCGTGAGCTAACAGGCGGCATATATTTTGGCCAACCTAGAGAAAAAAAAGACGATAGCGCATTTAATACTATGGCATATTCCAAATTTGAGATTGAGCGTATAGCAAAGGTTGCTTTTGATAGTGCAATGCTACGTAAAAAACAGGTTTGTTTAGTTGATAAGGCAAATGTACTTGAGACGAGTCAGCTATGGCGCGAAGTTGTAAATGAAGTAGCTCAAAACTATCCTGAAGTAAAAGTTGATTTTATGTATGTAGATAATGCAGCGATGCAGATTGTAAGAAGTCCGCGCCAATTTGACGTTATTTTGACTGAAAATTTATTCGGAGATATTTTAAGCGACGAGGCTAGTATGGTATGCGGGTCTATAGGACTTCTTCCAAGCGCTAGCATAGGGGGTAAGGTTGGAATTTACGAGCCTATTCATGGTTCAGCTCCGGATATTGCGGGACAAGGAATTGCTAATCCTATCGCTACTATTTTAAGTGCCGCTATGCTTTTAAGATACTCTTTGGGCGAAAAAGAGGCCGCAAATAGTATAGAAAATGCAGTTAAAATGGCTTTAGCTGAGGGTTATAGGACAAAGGATATCGCTGATTTTGGCGCTAAAGAGATATGCACCACAAGCGAGATGGGCGGAATAATAGCTAAATTTATAGGAAAACAGTGAAAAATACTATCACGGAAGCTTTGATTTATGAGGCGCAAGGGCTTCAAGACGATGCTCTTTTAGTCTATAGAAATATATTAAAGAATGAGCCCGGCAACAAAGATGCTGTAAGTGCGATTAGAAGGCTTAGCGGACTTAGAAAACGAGATCCTAATTTAAACGAGCAGATGCGTGATTTCTTTATAAATATGAAAAGCGATGAAGAGATAATAGAATTTAAAAGGTGGCTGATAAGATTATGAAATTAGAAGATATTGCAAAAATGGCCATAGATGAGGTTGCGGCAGAACTTAAAGAGATAAGCTCTATCGAACATCATACAACTAAAAATGAGCAGATTAAAGATGAGCCGGAAGCAGAAAAATTTAATATAAACGGCGAAGAGATATTTTTAAAAAATTTAAAAGAGCGAATCTTGGTACTTTTTGAAGGGTTAAATGTCGTAAGTAGAGAAAATTTAGAGGATAGATTAGAGCTTACTTTGAAATTTTTAGAATTTGTACTTGCCAATGTTGAAAACAGGCTTGATAATCTCAAAACTAAATGAGCTAAACTGGGTAAGAAATTTACTACGACCCTATACTAAACGTGCTTATATCGTGGGCGGCTCGGTTCGCGATATCTTTCTTGGAAGAAAAATAACCGATTTTGATATAGAAATTTACGATATCTCTCCTTGCAAATTTGATCAAATAATGAAAAATCATGGAGCCAGCGGAGTTGGTAAGAGCTATTTTGTCTATAAACTAAATGGCTTTGATCTTAGCTTGCCAAGAACTGAAAATAAAGTAGGAGAGGGTCATAAGGCCTTTGATGTAAACTACTGCAATGATGAAAAAGGCGCCTCTATGAGACGTGATTTTACCGTAAATTCTATCATGATAAATATATTTGACGGCAAAATACTTGATTTTTGGGGCGGCTTGGACGATATTAAAAAAGGCGTTTTAAGACATATTGATGATGAGAAGTTTTGCGAAGACTCTTTAAGGGTTTTACGAGGTGTGCAGTTTAGCGCCAGATTTGATTTTAAAATCTCACAAAAAACACTAAATTTGATGAAAACAATAAGTCTAAAAGATCTAAGCAAAGATAGGATAAGCGGTGAAATGCTAAAGCTTTTTAATGCTAAATTTCAAAGCACAGGGGCTAAATATCTTTATAAGCTTGGACTCTTTAAAGAGCTATTTGGTCTAAAATTAAGTAAAAATAAGCTGATTGATTTTCAAAAAAAGCTTATAAGTGTTGGCAAATTTAAAAAAGATCCAAGGGAATTTTTGTATCTGCTTAGAGAATTTGGGCTAAAAGAGAGAGTGATAAAGGATCTAAATTTGCCAAACAGCTTTATGTCTATTTTTAAAGAGCCATTTTTAAAAGGGCGAGTCAGCGATAAAGCCCTTTTGAGTATCGCCATAAAGATGCCTTTAAAAGATTGGCTTGGATTAAATTCAGCAAGCTTGATAAGAAGAGCTAAAAAATTTGGTCTATACGATAGTAGGTTTGAGCCCTTTGTGGATACTGAAGAGATTTTAAGAGCAGGCTTTAAAAATGAGGCTATAGGGGCTGAAATTTTAAGACGGCAAAATTTGGCGATAGATGAGTTTTTGAAAAATAAATTTTAATGGTTATAAAAGTCCAAATTGGCTAAAATAAAAGCTTTTTAAAAGATAAAAGGCAATGAAAATGAAAAAATATATTCTTAAAATTGAGTGTCAGGATGAGAAGGGGCTCATTTATAGAATTTGCGACGTAGTATTTAAATATCACCTAAATATTGAGACAAACAATGAATTTGTCGATGAGGACAACAATAGATTTTTTATGCGCGCCTCTCTTATGGGCGATATAAATACGGCCGAATTTATAGGTACGCTTGAAGCCTTCTTGCCAAAAGGCGCTATTATAGAGTGTGTGGAGGTAGCCAAAAAAGATATCATTATACTGGCCACTAAAGAGGCGCATTGCCTTGGAGACTTGCTAATCAAGCATCATAGCGGAGAGCTAAATGCAAATATCTTAGCAGTTATTGCAAATCGTGAAGTTTTAAAAGAGCTGGTTGAGAAATTTAATATCCCTTTTCACTATGTAAATTCTGATTGTATAGATAGACAAGAGCATGAAGAAAAGGTACTTGAAATAATGGGTCAGTATAAATTTGATTATGCTGTCCTTGCAAAGTATATGAGAATTCTTTCGCCAAATTTTGTAAAACACTATCCAAAAAAGATTATTAATATACATCACTCGTTTTTACCTGCATTTATCGGAGCTAATCCATATAAGCAAGCTTATGAGCGAGGGGTAAAAATCATAGGGGCGACGGCTCACTTCGTAAATGATGATCTGGATGAAGGGCCTATTATCGTTCAAGACGTAATAAACGTAAATCATGAGATGAGTTGGCAGCAGATGCAAAAAGCCGGTAGAAACTGTGAAAAAAGCGTTCTTGCGGCAGCACTTGATCTGGCTCTTGAGGATAGGCTATTTGTATACAAAAACAGAGTAGTTGTCTTTTAATGTTTAATATAGTTCTGCTTAGCCCTCAAATTCCCCAAAATACAGGCTCTATAGGCAGGATGTGCGTAAATGCAAATTTAAATTTGCATATTATTAAGCCTACTATTTTTGATCTAAGCGAGAAGGCCGTAAGACGTGCAGGGCTTGATTACTGGAAGATGTTAAATCCTAAAATTTGGGAAAATTTGGACGAATTTTTAGAAGAGAACGCAAAAATTGAGGATAGATTTTTTTACGCTACTACAAAGTCTAAGAAATTTTACTTTGACGTTAAATTTCAGCCAGGCGATTTTTTATTTTTTGGAGGCGAGAGCACAGGGCTTCCGATGCAGCTTATGCAAAGAAATTTCGCCAACGCCATTACGATACCGATGGGAAAGCAGGGTAGAAGCCTAAATTTGGCCACTAGCGTAGGCATAATCGCGTATGAGGCAATTAGGCAAAATATTGATAAATTTGAGTTTTAAAGAGGATTGATGAGAAAAATAATTTTGCTATGCTTAAGCTTTATTTTGGCGGTTTCGGCCGAGCTTAGCATAGCTACTTTCAATGTTGAAAATCTATTCGATGCTAAAAATAACGGCACTGAATATCAAGACTTTGTGATAGGAAAATCGCAGTGGAGCGAAAAGGCCGCCAGTGTTAAATTTAATAATATAAAAAATATAATCAAAGAGCTTAATGCCGACATAATCGCGCTTCAAGAGATAGAAAACGAGGAAATTTTAAAAGAGCTTATGAGAGCTTCGGGATATAAATATTTTGCCTTTTCAAAGGACAAAAGATCTCCTATCGGACTTGGATTGATATCTAAAATAAGGCCTGTTGAGACTAAAATTTTTAAAGTTCCAAATGTAAAGACAAGAGATATTGTAAAAGTTAAATTTGAGCTTGATGGACATGAGTTTAGTCTATTTGTAAATCATATGCCGGCTCAAAGAAATAGCCTAAAGAGTAGAGAGAGCGCTTTTAGGTCTTTAAAAAGCTCTATACAAAACGACGAAAATGTAATATTACTGGGGGATTTTAATACACCTTACGGTAAAGAATCACTGCTAAATGATATTTTGATAAGTAGAAATATGGTTGATCTTTGGCAGTTTATGCCAAGTGACAAGAGGTATTCTCATATAAATTTAAGACCTATTGATCATGTAGTTGTTTCAAAGCGGATGGTTAATGGCGGCGGAATAAGCTATGTAAATGGAAGTTTTGAAGTCTATAAACAGGGCAAAAATGTTTATTCGGATCACTTTCCTTTGAAATTTAAAATAAGCACCGTTACTAAGGCCAAAATTCAAGAAAAGAATATAGACGATATATTTAAAAATCCTAAAAATACACCTTTTGTTATAAGCGGAGTGACGGTGGTTTATAAGGATAAAAAAGGTTTTGTGATAGCTAAAGACGGGCGTGGAATTTACGTATATGAGCCAAAAAACGACGATCTAGTCGGCAGTGTAATGGATGTGGTTATAAATGATGTGGGCGAATATAAGGGTATGCTTGAGGTAAAATCTCTCTATGTCTCAAAGATATATGATAAGCTTATGGATCCTAAGCTTCAAATGCTAGGCGAGGAGCGTATAAAAGAGGCTAGAGCGGGAGACGTTATAAGAAGTGTGAGCGGAGAGATTAAAAGAGGTAGACTATATACCAACTATGGCGATATTAGGATTTATAGCTCCAAGGGCAAGATGGAAGATACAAAAGAGGCTAAATTTGAAGCGGTTAAAGTAGTACTTTATCACAATGAGCCTCAAATTTGGATAGAGAAATGAAGATATTAGACTTTGCAATACTTTCCGCTTTTGTGCTTTTTATGATATTTTTAGTGCGTGGATTTGTTTTGCAGATGAAAGAGAGAAATGATGAGAGAAATTCAAAGAAAAAAAGTTAAAATAACAAAAAATCAAAAAAAGAGTTGGCTATGACAAAAGAGTTAATAATAGAAATTGGAGTTGAGGAGTTGCCGGCCATTCCGTTTTTAAAAGAGTCTGGTAATATCAAGGAAAAGTGGCAGGATATTCTTAGGGAAAACAGCCTTTTTAGCGAGTGCGAATTTTATTATACGCCTCGTAGAATAGTTTTTTATCATCCTAATTTTAAGATCAAACAAGATGATGGATTTAGTGAGTTTATAGGTGCTCCTAAACAAGTTGCTATTAAAGACGGCAAATTTACTCAGGCTGCGATTAGCTTTGCCAATAAATGCGGTATAGACGAGAGCGAGCTCAAATTTGAAACAATAAACGGTAAAGAGGTTTTATACTATAAAAAACCAGTTGCCGGAAGACCTAGTAAAGAGCTTTTAGGCGATATGATAGAGAAATTTTTGCTTAGCTTAAATTTCGGCAAGTCTATGCGATGGGGGGATGGGAAATTTGACTTTATTCGTCCGATAAGATCTTTTCTTGTGATTTTAGGAGATGAGGTGGTTAAATTTAATAAATTTGATGTAGATAGCGGCAATTCTATATATCAACACAGAAGCATAAGCTATGACAAATTTAGCATTAAAAATGCTAAAGACTATTTTGGTTCAATGTCAAAAATAGGCGTTATTTTGGATCAAGAAAAAAGACGCGAGAAAATTTTAAAAGAGTTTAAAGATATAGAGCAAAAAAGCGGATTTGATATAGAGATAGATGAGAATCTACTAGGTGAGGTTGTGGCTATTACAGAGTATCCTACTGCTTTGATTGGAGAATTTGAGGCCGAGTTTTTGGACGTGCCAAGCGAGGCTATTATAACTTCAATGAAGGAAAATCAGCGCTATTTCCCTGTGTTTAAAAATAAAAAGCTAAGCAATCATTTTGTGGTAGTAAGCAATGCTATTGCGGATGATTACAACCTTATAATAAAAGGAAACGAAAAGGTTCTGCGCGCTCGTTTAAGTGATGCAATGTTCTTTTGGCAGAGTGATTTAAAGGCTGATTTTGGCCATGAAAAACTAAAAAATATAACATATTTAAAAGAGCTTGGAAGCATCTATGAAAAAGAGCTAAGAGAGCTAAAGGCGGTAAAAGCTTTAGCTAAAATTTACTCTAATCGCTTAAATAGTGAAGTGGGAGAGCAATATGAGGCATTGCTTGAAAGAGCGGTAATGCTAAGCAAGGCAGACCTCACTACTCAGATGGTATATGAGTTCACGGAGCTTCAAGGAGTAATGGGGTATTACTACGCAAAGGCTAAGGGCGAGAGCGAATTTATAGCAAATGCAATTAAAGAGCAGTATCTGCCAAGTGGTGAAAAGAGCGAATGTCCAAATGGTATTTTTAGCTCGGTAGTAGCGCTTGCAACTAAGATAGATACTTTAATGGGGCTATTTAGCGTAGGTAAAATTCCAAGCGGCAACAAAGATCCATACGCATTAAGAAGAGCTGCGAACGGAATAATTAAAATCATACTGAACGAGAAACTAAATTTTAATCTCAAAGAGATTTTATCAGGTCTTGCAAATGGCTACGCAAAATTTGATCTAAAACAGCTTGAAAATTTTATATTTGATAGACTTTACACTTTCTTTGATGCTAATGCTTCTATAATAAAAGCCTGCTTAGCAAGTGAAAAAGGCGATATTTTAGCTCAATGCGAGGCTATAAAAGCGCTTTATGAGATTAGCGAGAAGAGCGATTTTAGAGAGAATTTTAGTACATTTAAACGTCTTGCAAATATTATCAAAGATGAGAATATTGGTGCGGTAGACGAAGCTCTTTTTGAAAGCGAGCAAGAAAGAAATTTAAATAGCGAATTTAAAAAAGTGGTTGCTAAAGATAGTGATTTTAAAGAGAGATTATATGATCTGTTTGCATTAAAATCTGTTATTGATAGCTTTTTTGATAAGGTAATGATAAATGTGGATGATGCTAAAATCCGCAGCAACCGTATAGCTCTAATAGGTCAAATTTATAAAGAGTTCCTAAAAATCGCAGATATCAAAGAGATAAGTTTATAATTTTATGAGCAGATATTTATATTTAATGTAAATATCTGCTTAGATAACTTTTAGAGTTGAAGTTAGATTCGCCATTCCTTGAGTATACATTGCGGATGTTACGATAGCATCTACTCCGGTATTTGCATACTCTTTGACATTTTTTAGATTTATTCCGCCGCTTGCCACTATGGTGATATTTGGATTTTTTTGATTTCTTGAATTTACAGCCTCTTGCAACATTGATATATCAAATTTATCACATTGCACTATATCAACATTGGCGTCTAAAAGCTTATTAAGTGTTTTTAAGTTTTCACACTCTACTGATATTTTTTTCTCTGGCATCTTGGCTTTAAAAATTGGAATTTGAGTTAAAAACTCATCAAAATTTTTGTAAGCTTTTATGTGATTTTCAAAAAACAACACACTATCATTTAGATTTAGCCTATGTATTCCACCTCCGCCCTCAAGAACAGCTTTAATGCAGATTTTTTTAGCAAAAGGAAAACTTTTTCTGGTTGCTAAAATTTCACATTTTTTATTGACGCTTTTAGCATGTTTTAGCATCAAATTTGTATATGTAGAGATTTTACAAGTGTATTCAAGTAATATCTGGCACAGCTTCCAAGCTTTATGAACATCATTATATGAGCCCATAATTTTTAAAAGTACGCTTTGAGATTTAACCAGACTTTGGTTATTGTAATAAATTGTAGTTTCGCAACCTAGCAAATTTGCGATTCTGGAAGAGATATCAATGCAGCTTACTACGATATCGTCTCTTGTTTTTATCTCTAAAATCGCATTTTTATCAATATTTTGAAGCGAAGTAGTAAGATCAAAATACGGTATATCTTCATTTATATAGCTTAAAATTTCACTATCGCTAAAAAACATCTCTTAACTCTTTTTTGATTTGCTAAGACGTTTTTTAACAGATTGGTCTTTTTGAGCCTTTACAATCATATTTTTAAATATCCCATTATCATAAAGTCCGGCATGGTATAGAGCAAAACCTACAAAGGCTATACTTGAGGCTACATGCAGTTGTTTTATGGGTTTATTTTTCATATTTAAAGCCGTAAGGCAAGCAGTGGCCAGAGTAACGCTCATACCAACTTTTGCTGCTTTTCTATGAGTGTTTAGATTTAAAAGTTCTCCGCTTAGCATTGTTTTATTTTCACACCTTTCATCGAATTGGCAAGCAGACCTATAGTAGTGCCGTTATGCAAAACAGCTGTCGCAATAGGATTAAATAGTCCAAATGTCGCACCTGCTAGTATAAGCGAATTTATGCCAACTGTCGCATTAAAATTCGTATTAATAAGCTTCATTGTTTTATTTGCCATATCTTTTGCTGTTACGACAGAGTAGATGTCGTCTTTTAGTAGGCTTATGTCCGCTGTAGCCTTGGCTATATCGGCTCCTTTTTGCATACTTATGCCGACATTTGCTCTCATTAGGCTTGGAGCGTCATTGATGCCGTCTCCTACAAAGGCTACTTTTTTACCCTCTTGTTTGAGTCGTTCTATTATCGTCGCTTTATCGGTAGGCAAGCAGTTGGCAAACACTCTATCTATGCCTAGCTCTTTGGCTACTTGATTTGCCTTGCTCTCGATATCACCGGTTAGCATTACCAGCTCTTTTACGCCCAGTTTTTTTAGAGCATTAAGCGCATCTTTTGCGTTTTCTCTCATTGTGTCTTTCATCGAGATAACGCCTAAAAGCTCTTTATTGTAGCCTACGTAAAGTAGAGTAAATCCATTGTCTATGGCATCTCTTATAATGTCTTCATGCTCTATAAATGATATATTTTCGTCATCTTCTAAAAAATGCCTGCTGCCTATTACGACCTCTTTGCCGTTTACATGTGTTTTGACACCGTGAGCTACTATAAATTCCACCTCATCGTGATGTATATGGTGGAATCCTACCTCGCGAGCCGCTTTTACAATAGCTTCTGCTACAGGGTGGAAGTAGTGCTCCTCTGCACTTGCGGTTAAATTTAAAAGCTCAGCCTTGCTAAATTCTTTTTTAAAAGAATGAACTTCTACTACGCTAAGGCTTCCGTGAGTTAGCGTTCCTGTCTTATCAAATACAAATGTATCTGCACTTGCAAGAGCCTCTATGGCTTTTGCGCCCTTTATAAGCACTCCGTTTCTACCTGCCTTTGATATACTTGATTTAAAGGCTACCGGAGTTGCTAGTTTGAGTGCGCATGAGTAGTCAGCTTGTAATACTGATGCAACTCTTGTCATATCTCTGCTTAAAAGATAGGATACTCCGGCTAGAGAGAGGGTGACTGGAACTAGCTTGTCTGCCAGTTTTGTAGCTCTTAATCCGATGCTTGATTTTTCGTTTAGAGAGCTTTGAATATATTGTTTGATGCGTGCCGTAGCGGTCTCTTCTCCTACTCCTTCTGCCCAAATTTTTATTCTTCCATCCTCTATGACAGTTCCGCTCATTACGCGGTCCCCACGCTCTTTTTTCACGGGTTCGGCTTCACCTGTCATGGATACTTGATTTACGCTTGCCGCGCCTTCTACGATATATCCGTCTATGCCGATACTCTCGCCTGCACCCACTACTACGATATCACCTATCTTTACGCTTTCGGTGGCTACTTTCGTAAGGGTTTTTTTGCCTTTTTCTATCTTTTCTACCCAGACCTCTTCGATATTTGGCTTTGCAAGCTCTTTTACCAGATCATCACTTCTGTGAACTGCGCTTTCTTCCATATATTCGCCGATTGCGAGCATTAAATTTGTACTATTTGCGGCCATATAGTCGCGTCTAGCCAGACTTACTCCTACAGCCATGCTCTCAAGCACTTTTGAGGTAACACCTTCATTAATTAGCTCGCTTACACCCTCCTTAAGAAGCGGAGCGCAAGCGTACAGGCTTGTTGCAGTTTTTAGCATATTGCCATTTATTAGTGGAGTTATGGCTATGCTTGCAACAGCCTTATAAATACCCGCTTTGCTTGGGCTATCGTTTTGTTTGCTCAGATTTTTAATTTTTAAATTTTCTAAAAATTTAAAAATTTCATCAAAATTTGAATCAAACTCTATAATTATGCTTTTGGCTTTTTTATTCAGCCTGACGCTTTTTACATACTTAAATTCTGAAATTTGAGCCTCTAAAAAGCTCTCATCACACTCTGAGGTTATATCTTCGCATATAAATCTTACACGATTTTTACTCTTATGTGCGATATAAATTTTATTTTTGTGACTCAATTTCAGCCTTTACGTCTTCAAATCGCTCTTTGAGCTCTTCAAATCCGGCTTGAAGCAAATTTGAACCTTTCACTATAGCTGAAAACACTGCTTGTTGAGCCTTTTCATTTGTTAATATATAAGCTACAGTTCCGCCTATCAAAGCGCCTTTTAAAAATCCTGCCGCATTGAAATTTTCAGGAACGAAGTCTTTTAAAGCTTCGTTAATACCCTTGTCAAAAGCACTTAGAGCACCGGTTGTTTTAACTGTAGTAGTCGTTGTTGTAGTGCTTCCATCGTTATTGATTTTATTGACGGTTTGAGTCGAATTTATATATGGGTTGTTCATCTTTATTCCTCTGGATTTATTAATTTCTCGGTTAGTATTATGCCGCCAATTCCTACAGCTGCACTAACTGCCGCACCGATATAGTTTCCCATAACGAGTCTATTTGATGCACTGATAGCGCAAGCCGTAGCTAAACCGCCCTGAATACTTAGTTTGATAGTTTTTTTGGTTGCCTGTTTAGAGCTTATATTGCCTTTTTTATATTCATTATAGGTAAGCCCGCCAATTGTAATTCCGGCTATTAGAGCACCACTTATAAGGTGGTCCATAGGAAGCCTTGCGGTAGAAGTCAATGCTCTCATTATTCAGCTCCGCCCGCTACTTCTGGAGTTGTTTGAACCGGAGCTTTTTTAGCTCTTGGGGCTCTTTTTTTCTTTGTAGCCTCTTTGGCTTTTTTATCAGCTTCTATCTCTTCAGGCGTTCTTCTTTTACGTCTTTTTTTCACTTCTTGTTTTACTTCGGTTGAAATTTTTTCAAATTTTTCTGTCGCAAATTCTTTGACATCCTTCGCTGCTTCCTTACTCTTTTCTAATCCGCATTCTAAAGCAGATTTAACCTTTTTTCTATTATTAAAAGCAACAACGACTAATCCGCCCACTGCAAGTCCTGCTAAAAATGGTAGTGCCATCTTAAATCCTTTATCATTGGTATTATTGAACATCTTCTTTCTCATCCTCTTTGTTTATCATTTTGTTTATTAAAATTCCAGCCATTCCGCCTACTGCAAGTCCGCTAAAAAATGAGAAATGAGGGCTATTAAGAAGCTCTACGATGTCTTCTTGACTGCCTCTTCCTGAGGCTATACGCTCAACTCTTTTACTCATCTCGGCAAATGCATTTTGGTTAAAGCCGTTAAATTCATTAAAACCAAAATTATTATTTTTTGGCTGATCGTATGCATGCTCTTGTTCGTCATTATCGTGATTATCTTCTTTTTTGTATTCTTGATCTGCTGCGTTTATTTGTTTTGTCGCGCCAAGCTCTTCATAAAGCCTTATTTTGAGTGCTGCGACATATTCGTTATAAGAGGTAGCCCACAGTCTAAAGCATATATCTCTTAAATTTTCATCTTCTACTTTATCTGTCAACGTCTCATAAAAAGCATTTAATTCTATCTCGTAATTTAATGCTTTTATAAGGCAGTTTTCAAGACTTTGATTATTTAAACCATCAAAATAACACTCTACAGGTTCATTTGATTCGTAACCGCTTAACAGCATTAAGCCGCTATTTTTGATGGCTAAAATTTGAGCGAAAATCGGATCCTTATCCTTTAAATTCTCATAAAGCCTAATTCCTCTAAGCTCAAATATATAGGCTGCTTTTACGATCTCTTTTAAGTTTTCATCCTGCATATGCGCTCCTTGCAAGCTCATTTATGGTTTGAGATATTTTATCTAAATTTCTACCTGCCAATAGATCGTCCCAGATATCTTTTGGAAAAATCGCGGAATCATACTCTATCGTTACAGAGCCTATTAGCTGGTTAAATTTTACATTTTTTATACCATCTATTTTTTTTATTATCTGATCTATCTTGTCTAAATTTAGATTACTGGCTTCGTCTTTTATCTTTGCGCTGACTCTTACTCTAAGGCGTCCTGAGGTATGATGAATCGGCGTAAAATATGAGGTTATCTTTACAATAAGATCCGGTAGTATTAAATTTGGTGCTACACTCAAAGTTCTCTCCTTTTTATCTTTGCGTTATTATCGGCTTCGTATGCTTAATTGTAACTTAAAGTTTTTTGCATATCGTTATCATTTTTTAATGCTAATTCTGCTTGAATTCGCAATGATTCCTGCGGTATGAGCGATATGCACTAGACCCGCTCCGGCTGGACTTAGCACGCCAAGAGCGCCAAGTGCCGCTCCTAGCATATTTGTGCTTGTGCCGATATTGTAGTTTTGTTTTACTACACGAAGTGCAAAAGCGCTTAAATCGTGAAGTTTGACTATGTCAATAGGGCGAGAGTTTGTGATGGCTATGTTTGAAATCTCTATAGCAGCCTCGCTTCCCCCGCTAGCAAAAGATATTCCTATATCGGCCTTACTCATAGCCAAGGTATCATTTACTCCGTCTCCTATCATTACGACTTTGCCGCAGTTTTTAAGCTTTTCAATGATTTTTGCCTTATCGTCAGGCATCAAAGAGAAGTATATATCGTCAAAATCAAATTTATTTGCAAACTCTTTGGCTACTTTTTCATCATCTCCAGTTAATAGTACAACTTTTTTACCTCGCTCTTTTAGCGCCTTCACGGCTTCTATGCTTCCTGTTCTAATCTCATGCTCATAGATTATAGCTCCCAAAATTTCACTATCCCTGGCAAGGTATACGATTGTATTTTCGCTTGTAAATTTAGGAATTTTAAAATTTTGTATTTTTACCTTATATTTTCTCATTAGATTTAGATTGCCTAGTAAGAACTCGCTATCTTCAAATTTAGCTTTGACTCCAAGACCGGGCAAAATTTCGCTTTTAAAATGGATATTTGCAGAGATGTTTAAGCCCTTGGCATATTCGTTAATAGAGACGGCAAGAGGATGCGTGTTGTGATGCTCTATGCTTGAAGCTATTTTAAAAAACTCTTTTTTTGTTATCTTGCTTATTAGTTTAAAGCCTACTATCTTTGGTTTGCCTGTAGTAAGTGTTCCTGTCTTATCAAAGCAAAATATTTCGCTTTGACTGACATTTTCTAAGTACTCTCCACCTTTTATCAATATTCCGTCTTTTGCGGCTCTTGCTATGGCCGCACTTACAGCGGAGCTTGCAGCAAGCACCGTAGAGCAAGGGCAGCTCATTACTATCATGACACTAAAAGCTCTTAAAAATGAACCAGTCACAAAAAATGTCCCGACACTTAAAGCCGAGCCGATTTTTAGCACTTTTTGAGCTAGTCTATCAGCGCTTAGCTCGCTTTGGCTTTTATTTAAGAGATTTTTTTCAACTTCGCTTATGATTCTGGCTATATACGTTTCATTTCCTGTTGCGCTTACTTTTATGTAAATTCTGCCTTTTTCAACTAAAGTATTTGCAAACACGCTATCGTTTTTCTTTTTATATACACTCTCGCTTCGTCCGTTGATTATAGCTTCGTTTATCTCCGCACTTCCATTTATTATAACTCCGTCGGCTACTATTTTTTCTCCACTTCTGCATACTATTATATCGCCATCTTTGAGATCTTCTAAAGAGACTTCGACTTCTAAATCACCTTGTAAGACATAGGCTTTTTTGACATCCAGGCTGATTAGCTTATGAATTTCCGCACGTGATTTGTTTGCCGTATACTCTTCAAACAGCATACTTCCTCTAAGAATATAAATTATCTCAAATGCAGCCGTTACCTCTCCACCTAAGATCGCTATAAGAAGTGCAAATGCAATGAAGCCTTGCAGACTCATTTTTTTCTCTTTTAGCTCTTCTAGCCCCTCTTTTATGAGAGGAATTGCGGAGTATATGCTAATAGCTCCTATGGCAAGCTTGGCAAGCAGTCCAAGAGGTGTAGCCATAATATGCTCTTTTACGAAAACACCTACGGCTATTAAACTAAGAGCGCCGAAATTTAGTAGCTTTTTTCTCCAGCTAGATTCTGACACTAAATTTGTAGAGCAGTGCGAGCAGGCATTGCATGCCGGAGTCGAAATTGTTAAAGACTTTGATTTTTCTATCTTTTTTGAGATTTTTTGACTCTCTTTTTGTCCAGCAACTGCAAAAGTTTTCTCCAGTTTTGTTAATATCTCATCTAAATTTATAATATTTTGATCAAAATGTATTATTAGAGAGTTGCAGTATTGGTTTAGTCTTATGTTTTTTACTTTTTTTTCTAAAATTTTATTAATTTTTTCAAAATTTTTTGGATTAAATTCTGGAGATTTGAGCCTAATTCGCCCACTTATATGAGCTTTTACAACTATTTGTGTCATTTTTGACACTCTTTACAAATTCCATATAATATCATCGTATGGCCTTCTATTTTAAATTTTTTATTTTCGCAGATTATGTCTTGTCTATTTTCTATGGTTTCATCGTAAAAGCTTACGATTTTACAGCATTTAGTGCATATTAGGTGGTCGTGATGCGAATTTAGATTTAGTTCAAATTTTTTGATTCCACTCTCTTCAAAAGATATCGCCAGTCCAATTTCCTCCAAGAAATTTAAAAACTGATATATTGCCGTTAAGCTAATATTTTCTTTAAATTCCCGATGAAACCTCTCTTGTATCTCGGCAGCACTAAGGTGATCATCGTTAATATACAAGATTTTTAAAACCCCTTCCTTTTGGCTTGAATTTTTATAGTTAAAATCTTTTAAAAAGGTAGAAAATTTTGAGTAAAAATTTTCAAAATTTTGCATATAATCGCCACTCTTTATTCTAAATTCATAATTGCTATCATGATTATAATAAAATAAGCTGATTTGCGAATAAATTTGCAATTTTTATATAAAATTTTTATAAATTTTAAGAAAATTTGATAAGCAAATATAAAGGTTTTTTTGGCATAATTCCGCAAAAAAACTTTCAAAGGTAGGATAATGACATACGACGAGCTTGAATTAGACGCCGTTTTGCTTGAAGTTCTAGAGAACAGAGGTAGCTTTGAGTCTATGGATGATGAGGAGCTTTTTGAGCTAATCGAAGAGGTTGCAAAGTATACCGATGGAGATTATGAAGAGGCTTTTGAGTATATGACTCAATTCTCTCCAATAAATAAAAAAAGATTTGTTTCACTTTATATGGTTTAGCCCTAAGCTAAACCATAAATTTAACTATTCAAAATACTTATTTAATACTTCTTTTAGTTTTTGAGTATATCTGCTATCTTTTGGAGAGTTGTGATAGATATCTGCGATATCGTAAATTCTTTCGTAGTAGTCATTTGTATCTTGATTGTTTACTACCATCATAGAAGTGTTTATGCTAACTCCTAAAAACACTCCTTTTGCCTTTCCTCTTTCTAGTACCCATGCGGAAATTTCAGGAAGATCTGTTGAGACTCCGGACTTCTCTCCGGCTCCTAATATAACGGCATCAGCGGTAATATCTATAGAACCTTTACCATCAACTAAGCCAGCCCATGATCTGCTTGATTTAAAAAGTAAAATAAGATCAACTGATTTATAACCAGCCTGCGCTCCAAAACCAACACCTTTATAGTCTACAAAGATAGGCGCGCTCCACTCGTTATCATCGTTTCTAGCTACAAAAATTCCCTTTCCGTCATGCCCAGATATTATAAATCCGCTTTTGACCATGCTTGGTATTATTGCTATACCGGTAATGCCTTTGAATTTCTTATTTTTACTTACTCCAAAGTCGTTAAGTATATTTAGTGAGGTTTTGACTTTCTGACTCTGTGTAAAATCTGCAAGCGCAAATGTAGATAGTGTCAAAATGCAAAGCATAAGCTTAAATATTTTATTCATCAGTATTTCCTTTTTGATAAACTTTAATTGCTATTATATTACTTTTTACTAAATTTTAAAACCGTTTTTTTAATTTTATATAAAGGATTTATATGAAAAGTATATTTTTAATAATTTTTATCTCACTTAATATTATGGCTCAAGATATAATAAACGGAGATATACAGATAGCCCAGATTGAATCAAATTTTGCAGGCAAGCTAACAATAGACGGTAAGCAAAGAGAGTGGCTTGTTAATCCTGCTAATAAAAATGTAAAATTTACTATAGTCACTGCAGGGTATTATAAAAAAGGTGAAATAGTCTTAAGAAACGATTTTAATAGAGATACAGATGAGATTGTTTTTAAAGTCATTAATGGTCAATACAAGAAAGAAAAGATAAGTGTCGAGAGCTCAAAGGTTATACCTCCTAAAGAAATATTAAAAAGAATTGAGGAGGAGAGGGATGAGGCTAATAAAATTTATTCAACCAGCACTCCCGGATTAAAATTTAATACAGCTTTTATGCTTCCTATGAGTTCGGTTATAACAAGCCCTTTTGGAACCGCTAGAGTTTTTAACGATCTGGTTAAGAGCTATCACTCAGGAACCGATTTTCGTGCGGCTATCGGCACTCCTGTAGTGTCTAGCAATGACGGTATAGTCGTAATCGCAAAAGATAGATACTACGCTGGAGGCTCGGTTGTGATAGATCACGGAGAGAGAATTTATACGCAGTATTATCATTTAAGTAAGATTGACGTAAAGCTTGGCGCAAAGATAAAAAAGGGCGAGATAATCGGACTAAGCGGAGCTAGCGGTAGGGTTTCAGGACCACACCTTCACTTTGGCGTCATAGTAAACGGCGTGCAGGTAAATCCGATAAATTTCATCAAAAAGATAAACGCTCTTTTTTAGTTTGACGACTTAACTTTTTCTTCACAACTTCTTTTTAAAATCTTTTCATAACTTTTAAGGAGAAAATATGAAAAGATTAAAAATCATGAGTATATTAGTTGCTTTTAAAGCCTATTTATTGGCGAAATTTGACAAGGCTCAGTCGTGCGGATTTGCCAAAATGATAAAAAACGCCGATGCTAAGACTTTAGGCGAAATTTCATTTGAGATAGATAAAAGAGCGGCTAAGCTAAGAGTTGAAGCCGAGGCTTCAAAGCAAGACTTTAAGTCCGAGTTTGATAAGAAAATAGCCTCTATAAGCCAAGACGAGCAAGCGAAATTTAAAGAAAAATTTATCGCCAGCTACAATGAAAAAGTCTTAAATTTAAGCGTTAAAGAGGCAAACGAACTGGCACTTAAGCCTATAGAAATTTAATCTAAACAACACAGAATTTGACCGAAACTACTCGGTCAAATTTGACTTTCTTATAATCTTAAATTTACATACCAAATTTAACTAAAAAGATAAATTTAAATTCACACTAAAGGCGATTTTATAAATTTTGCTTAACTTTTTCTTCACAACTTTTCTTTATACTTCACTTACATTTCAACACAAGGAGAGAAGATGAAAAAGTTAGGTTTGATCGTAATATTAGTCGCGGGAAGTTTGTTTGCAGGCTCGATTATCGATAGCTCAAACGAGCAGTTAAACAGCATGATAGCGGGTGCGGACGCAAAGACGCTAAGTGAAATTTCGTTTGAAATTCATAAGCGCGCAGGCAAGCTTGATTCGCAGATAGCGGATATAAGAGGCGACTTTAGAGAGCAGATGAGAAAGAAGATGTCTGCGATGAGTCCTGATGAGAGAGTAAAATTTATGCAAGAGTATAGAGCAATGATGAGCGATAAAATAGACGCTTTAAGCGTAAAAGAGGCTCGTGAAATGGGATTTTACGCCTATGGCGGAAGTCAAGGTAGCGGTCACGGCTGGCATCATAAATCAGGCAAAGGACACAAGACGAAAGCTTATCAAAACTGCAATCAAAATTTTAATTGCGGTATGAATCAAGCACAAGGAATGGGTATAAATAAAAACGGCGCACAGGGATATGGTGCAGGCTTTGGCTGTATGTGGCAGTAAATTTATGGCTATTGCGTCCTTTGGCTCAAGAGCTTAAAGCTAAAATTTATGCTTTATTAAAACCAAAAATAGTAATATCCGTAAATTTGGCTTAAGGAGTAATGGTGGCTAAAATTTTAGTAGTTGAAGATGAGGCGATGCTGCTTGATATGATGTGTTCGTATCTTCGAAGCGAAAATTTTGAAGTAGAGGGTGTCAAAAGCTACAATGAGGCTTTGGATCTAGCCTATGAAAATAGCTTTGACCTATGGATATTTGACGTTAAAATCATCGGCGGCAACGGCTTTGAGCTACTAAAAGAGCTAAGAGAGGCTAGAAGGCTTACTCCTTGCATATTTACTACATCTTTAAACACCATAAACGATCTTCAAAAGGGCTTTTTGAGCGGATGTGATGACTATATCAAAAAGCCTTTCGAGCTTAAAGAGCTGCTTTTGCGCGTAAATAATATCCTTAAAAGAACATTTGTGCATAACGTAAGAGAATTTGAAATGCTTGATGAAAATTTCAGCTTTGATATGAAGCAAGGAGTGTTATATAAGGGCGAAGAGATAGTAACCATGCCTAAAAAACAAGCCAAACTTTTAACTCTGCTGCTTAAAAACCGAGATAGGTTCATAAGCAGAGATGAAATTTATGAGCAAATTTGGGACTATGACGAGAGTCCAAGCGAGCTTAGTTTGCGCGTTTATATAACCGAACTGCGCAAAATTCTTGGCAAGGAGCGTATCGTAAGTGCCTCAAAGCTGGGATACAAGTATGTTTAAAAAACGCCACGTTTTGCCAATATTTTTGCTCTATTTTCTAACCAGCGTTGCGTTTTTAGTATTTTTCGGCAAAGTTTTTTATGATAGAGAAAAACACTTCATAATGGACAAGGACGCATTTGATTTTAGGGATTTTAAGCGCGAACTTCAGATAAAACTTCACAACAACGGCGAGCTTGACGACGACGACTTTGACGATATGAAAGCTTATGTCGTAAATTTAAAAACGGGCGAAGTGATACAAGATGACTTTAAGCCAAAGCAGGGAATGGGGCGTAACTACATGGACGGCGAAGAAAATGTCGTACAGTTTAGAGTCCATGATAAAAAGGGTCAAAACGAGTATCTCGTAGCCATTAAGCGCGCTGATGTTAAGGTTAAACTCTTGGCACTCAAGGCTCAAATTTTGCTCGTTTCGCTTGGAGTATTGGCTGTGATCTTGCTAATAGCTTATCTTATCATCAGGCTATCTCTGCGTCCGCTATACGCAAAGATAGAGTTTTTAGACGGATTTATCCGCGATACGACTCACGAGATAAACACTCCTTTAAGCGTGATTTTGATGAGTATAGAGCTATTTAAAACTGA